>JAIFNM010000074.1 GCA_020047725.1 Betaproteobacteria bacterium | reverse complement strand
TACCGCTTCATTGCGGGCCATGTCGAAGCGTTTGAACAGCCGAATGATCGCTTGGTAAGCCGCCGCTTTCGGCCAGCCAAACAGGCGGGTCGCCACTTGTGTTTTCTTGTTCTTGCATCGCCGCGCCGCTCCCTTACATGCGAAAAGATGCCTCTCGAACATCGGGCGTCACTTCGCGACGAGTGGTTGGTCAAGGCATACACGGGTCGAGTTGGATTCGGATGCTCAATGGTTCGAGAACGCACATGGGAGAAGTTAACAGGCGGCAGCGGTGCCGCCGATCACGTCCTCATTTGCAATCACACGTCTTCATCGACCCGAGCCATTGTCAGCGTGGTGATTTCGACAATCCACGTCTGGCCGCCAATCTCCCCATCCTCAAGGATTTGCGCCATTCGGTAGCGGCCTGATGGCGGGTTGATCAACGCGTGTGACACGTCCTCATTTGCAATCACCGTCGTGCGCTGTTTTTGATTGCGTTGCTGCTGTAGATTGCGGTTGCGCTCAACGTAGGCGGGATTCTCTTCGCGGTACCGTTTCCAATACTCAGGATTTTCGGCGGCCCACGTTTTGCTGGAACGGATGTCGTTGTCGCGGTAATCGGAATCGATCTGACGTGCTTGCTGTTGCCAACGTCGACGGCGTTCGCGTTGGCATTCCAAATTGGTGCAGTATTTCTGATTCGGGTTTTGGGGCCGAGGGGTGAATGTGCAGCCACATGCATTGCAGGTTTTTGTCTCCATGCCAGTCTCCGTTAAAAAGACTGTATGGAAACGCTGTCAGGCCAGCGGGCGGGCTCGGAGAGCGGCGATTTCGATGCCGAGACCGATCGCGGGGTCGGCCCCCTGGCTGTTTATAAACCCCGTTTCAATACCTAGAGGGCGCATTGCGGCGAATACAAAACCGCTACGCCCGAGTGGACGTAGCGGCCTTGTTTCAGCGCTTGTGCTTCGTCGGATCAACCAAAACGTACCCCTGGCCAGGGCGCGGAGTTGGTGGCAGGGGCTTGCCCTGAACACCAGTGACCTCATTGCCGGTCTTGGGGTTTTGGTATTGACCCGATTTGGGTGCCGGGGTGCCCGGCTTCAGCGTTTTGCTCATAGCAAATCTCCTATAAATGAGCAGTTAGTACACCGAGGCCGATTTCCTATGATGTTTGACTGTCCTTGCGGTCTGGCCAAAAATCAGTGAAACTCGCAGCTGTCTAACGGCAGCGGTCTCTTCGGAGATCGTTTTTCGCTTGGGTAGCTCGAACTACCCAAGCGATCCCCACCATTTGAATCAGCCGGATGGCTGACCCAAATCTTGTTAGCTCGTGAGCATCTGGTTTCCTCCGAGCAGCGAATTGGTGCGTTGATTCATTGCTGTCATTCCTCCCCTTTGCCGAGCTACACCCGAATTGGCAGGGAAACTTGCGGCTGGATTGGCACTAAGGTTTTGGCGTAAGCCCTCAAGATGTCGTTGTAGAGATCAGCATGCTTTGGTGCCTCAACGGTAATAATCAGCGCGTACCTGATCTTCTCTGCGCCGTTTGCTTTGGCTCCAGCCTCTCTGGCGTTGTAGTGAATGTCGAAGACAGGGTTTTCGAGGCTGGATCCACGCATACTCTTCTCGCCGTGTAGAACAGTTTCCCACTTGCCCAGGTCGGACCTGCGCTCCTCCTCGGTGGCGTACTGCTTCATCTGGAAGAACCCTGTTGTCTCGGCATTGGCCTTGCCAGCCTTGACCTTCTTGTCGCTCGGTCGGAAAACCACCTCCAGGCCAGCGCGCGTATAGGCAGCCGCATCCTGTGGGTCGGTGGGCGACGCGTAACAAAAAGTCGCCTTGAGTCGAACATTTCCGGTTAGCCCGTCACTGGGAAGGGGCAGTGAGGCACGAAGATATTTGCCAGGTTTCAGCTCCCCCTGATATACGACCCGAGCAATGCCGGGCGGACAAGTGATGATGCTCATCAGGTCGTCTGGCACCTTCCCCCAGCCGACTTCGAGTTTGTCGTGGGTCGACGGATTCGCGGAGTGCACCAGCAGCGCTTTGATGGCGAGTGGTGATAATTCCGCGCCCAGAATGGCGCGGATGCCGACGGCATTGCGCAGCAGATATGGCGATGCGAAGCTCGTACCGAGTTGCGGAACGAGCGATGGGGTTTTGCCGGGGGATAGCACGTGGAAATATTTGTCCCCATCGCCACCGAACGCCATCAGGTCAGGCTTTACGACGCCAGGGCTTCGACCGGGACCAATCGCGCTGTAAGAAGCACGGGCCCAACCTTCACCAATATCATTTGTGGCACCTACGGCCAGTGCGTTCACGCAGTCAGACGGGACCTGCACTCGGGCATTGCCTGATAGGCGGTCCATTTTTCCGTTATTGCCTACCGCAACGGTCATCAACGTGTCGCCGTCGCTGAGCAGTTCATCGATCACCGATGTCCACGCATGAACGTCGGTATCCTCGATCGGCAAATCCGGACCAAGGCTAAGATTGACGAACTGATATTGACGCGACAGCAAGACTTCTTCGACAAAACCTAGCGTTCGAAATAGCTCAAGCGGATCTTCCGTCCCTGCATTCTTGTCGAGAACACGCAGGTGATCGACATAGGCATAAGGTCGGTGAGCACTGCCATTTGGTTGGATCGGGCCAAATAGAAAAGCGGAAGTCACCGCCAGACCGTGCTCCAGACCATGTGGATCGTCGTCGGCTTTCTCATCGAGAACGCGATAGGAGCGCAGCCATGGCTTTATTGAATGATGTTTGGGCAAACCACCATCCAGGATTGCGACTTTGGGTTCAGACGATAGCGGTTGCTCGACAGGCAGGGTGCATCCTACGTTTACCCCGCCCGACCTCAGCACGGGCCGTAAGCCACGCATCTTCGGCATCGGGCGAATGACGCGCACAAAAACAAAGTCTGCCAGCCGCTGAATGTTGTCGTGCTTGCCTTCAACGGGTACAAACCAGAGGTTGCCCGCCCGAAAGCCAAGATCGCTGTAAATCTTGACGTCGGCGTTCTTCGCGAACTTGGAAAATGCTCGCTGCACGAACTGAGCATCCTCATCAGGTAGCAAGTGAACCCCGACTTCAAAAAAGTGATCCTTCTTGGTGCCGAGCGACTGGATTCGATCGCTGGGTGCAAACGGCGAGAAGCTTTCGATGTGCGCCAGATCCAGTGCCTCATCTGATTCGGCCTCAACTTCGTTGACCCAGGAATTGATGTGGCGAAAGGACTGTCGCTTGCCGGCAATGAATAGTTCTGTGGTCGTGCATTCGCGTGGCTGCCCTTTTTTTGTCCAACCATCAGGGGTGACTTTGACCGTGCGACTACCGACTGACTCGAGGCCCACCGACCGAAGCATCGCAACCGGGAAAAATGAACGCGCGATGTAACTTGGATTCATTGTCAGTCGTGCGACGCCAAAATCCCCTGGGCAGGCATCCGGTGGCAACGCGTCGAGAGCTTTCGCAACAGAAGTGAATTGTGGAGTCAGTCGTTGTTGCGCGATCTGAAATGAGTACACCTCGGCCTTGCCGGGCATACGCTTGGGGCCTTTGATCTCGTTGGTCAGAAGTTCACCGCGTCCGATCAGAAAGTTGGTTTGGCTCATTGGTCAGATTTCCTCCGTGGTGATTTCTTGGCATTGGGCGGTTGCTCGGCCGAATATTTGCGAATGGTGTCTCGGCTGACGCCCGTGATATCCGAGATGGTGTGCTGGGACAGCCGGGTTTGCTTTGCAAGCAATACCGCCAGATCGATCCGTCCCTGCCGATCCAAGGCTAATGCTCGTGTTTTGACGAATTCCTCGATCAAATCGGCATCTGATGCTGTGCCAAGTGCAACGGCACGTCGAAAGCGCTGAATTTCTCGCTCGATATCACTGAATGATTCGCCGTTGAACGCAAACGCCAAGATATCGATCCATCGGCCGAATAACCCAAAGTCAGGCCCGAGAAACTGCTTGAGCGCAGCCCTGATGGACGAAATGTCCGGCATCTTGAACTCAGCGATTAAATCGAAACGCCTCCATAAGGCTGGGTCGATCAGTTCCGGGTGATTCGTGGCTGCCAGCAGCAAACCTGTCGCCGGCCATTCGTCCACTTCCTGCAAGATTACGGTGACCAGTCGCTTTAGCTCGCCAATGTCAGTGTCGTCGCTGCGTCGTTTGGCAATGGCGTCGATTTCATCCAGCAACAGTACACAGGGACTACGCTTGGCAAAGTCGAGTGCTGCACGAAGGTTATTGCCACTGCGACCGAGTAAGCTGCTCATGACCGCCGTGAGATCGAGAACGTAGAGGGGCACTTCAAGTTTTGCGGCAAGCCAGCGGGCTGTCAGGGTTTTGCCAACACCAGGCTTACCGATAAAAATGGCCGATCGTGTAGGGGTCAGCCCAGACTCGGCCAAACGCTTTGATTGGCGACGCTCCTCGATCAATTGCAGCAGGTTTTCTTCGAGATCCCGCGATAACAGTGGCGCCTCTCGGTCAGGAGAGTCCTTGAATACTTTGAGCAGAGACAGCCGAGATTCGTCATCAACAGGTGGGGCTTGCGTGGGCAGTGCCGGTGGGGTGGCCCGACGAAGGGGAGCCCCAGATCGTGGAGCCTTGTTTCGAAGGTATAAATCCAGTTGCTCGGCTAGCTCAGGATCTGTGGTGCGGTACTTGCGGACAAGTCGAGCCACGAACAGACGAACGTCCTCAGTCTGTTCAGCAAGCGCCAGTCGAATTACCTGGGCTAAATCTGTGTGCGTTTCATTCATTTCGCCCAAACGGTTCATAAGTCATTGATATATAAAGTTGTAGAAATTGCATAAATCGGACGACTGTATTGTCTCACGTTTGGAATGCAATGTGAAGCGCAGCCCTGAATTGCCGGCATGGGTTTGTGTTGATGGCGGATGTGATGCGATAGTCCACCGAACTGGCAACTCCTGAACCCCTATGCACCTTTCGACCTTATTCAAGCATCAGGACGTCGGCAGGAAAGACGTCTATATCGTTGATGATCACCATTACGCATTGGCGCCATGGGCGCTGATACGCCGTCAGCTGGGGCGAGCCCCAAATCTGATTACGCTCGACCACCACACTGACGTCCACGAGGCGTTTCTGGGTCATGCCCATCTCGAAACATATGAGAACGGCGGCGATGCCTGGGCGCTTGCAAGGGACCTGGTCAATCGCATCGACTGGCAGGACGACCAAAGCCTGCTCTGGGCCATTGAGTACCTGCGACATGACGAGCATGTCGATGCCGCAACCCTGTCGGGCATTCTCAACTACGCTTTCTGTATCCAGTTGAGCGATCACGGCGGCAATCCATCCATCGAGCAGCAGGAATACGATGCCGATCGGCAGGCGCGATGGCCACAGCCGCCGAAGCTTCCGCTTCCGCGCCGGCCCATGACTTATGAGGATCCCGCGAATCACATTTTCGTGATCTCCCACGACTGCGCCATCGGTTGCAGCCGGATGCCGCACAATGATGATTGTGTCGTCGAGCACCATCGAAGCGGATGATGGCGAAACCGGCTTGGCTCTAGCCATCCGCTCCCACCCGGATGTTGTTCTGGTCGATGTGCTGTTACCCGGTGCGTTAGATGGGCTGGATGTCTGCCACGAAATCCGGTCAACGAATGGACTACGAGAAACACCCATCGTGATTTTGAGTGCCCTGGATCAAGAAGCCGACTTCGCTGCGGGGCGGTTATACGGAGCGGATGACTACTTGATAAAACCCGTCGATAAAGATACGTTACTTGATCGGATTGATTCTGTATTGAAAGCCCGGGGTGTAGGTGCGGAAGGCAACGCCTAGGTCGGATTCGATTCCGCGACTGGCCACCAGAACAAAATCAGGAAGCCCATTCTTCGGAGTGGGCTTTTTGTTATGTGGCGTTGGTTATTGGGCGTGGTGAGGTGAGTTTTCCCTCACGTAGTCAGCAGAAAAACGTGAATCCTGCATATGCGTCGTGTTGATTCAGCCAGACTAAAGCAACTCCCTGTTCTCGTGTCTGGCGGTTGTCTTACGCTTTAACGTTATAGACCATCAAAAATACTGACGTTTTGCGATGGGTGGTAACGCTCATAGTAGATGGCTACGTCCTTATTGGATTTTTTTACCGTGCAGACGCATTTTTCGAAATCTAAATATGGATCTCTGCCTTTTGGCGTTACCGCTACCGTCACGTTCCGAAAGCGGACCTCCCTCATCGTGCAGGGCTTTACCAAATATTTCGTAGGCCTTGTAAATGTCGGGGTGCTTGTCT
>JAIFNM010000308.1 GCA_020047725.1 Betaproteobacteria bacterium | reverse complement strand
CCCCAAGCGCAAGACAATCGGTCTGCGCGTTCCGGCGCACAAGGTAGCCCTGGCCCTGCTTGAGGAACTCGGTGAGCCATTGCTGACTTCGACACTGATGTTGCCCGGCGACGAAGCACCGCTGACTGAGGGCTGGGAGATTCAGGATCGGCTTGACGATCATCTGGAACTGATTCTGGATGGTGGTTTTTGCGGAACCGAACCGACCACCATCCTTGATCTGACCAGCATGCCACCGGTGCTGATTCGTGCTGGGCGCGGGGCGCTTGAACCCTTTGGTCTGGAGTGAGCGACAAATGGATATTGCAGCCCTGATTCAGACAATTGCCATTGCCGCACTGCCGGTCATTTTTGCCATCACGCTGCACGAAGCTGCACACGGCTATGCTGCCCGCCATTTCGGCGACCCAACCGCATGGCAGGCGGGGCGCATCAGTCTCAACCCACTGCGTCACATCGACCCAGTGGGGACGCTGCTAGTCCCGGCACTGATTCTGCTCACTAGTTCCCTGGTCGCCGGCAGCGCCATGCTGTTCGGCTGGGCCAAGCCGGTGCCGGTCGATTTTGGGCGCTTGCGCCATCCCAAGCGCGACATGCTCTGGGTTGCCGCCGCCGGGCCAGCGGTGAATCTCCTGATGGCGCTGGGCTGGGCTGGGCTGTTCAAACTGGCCATGTTGATGCCGTTCAACGTCTATAGTTTGCCGCTGGCTGAAATGAGCCGCACCGGGATTAACGTCAATCTCGTACTGATGGTGCTCAACCTCCTGCCGTTGCCGCCACTCGATGGAGGACGGATCGCCGTGAGCTTGCTGCCACATACCCTGGCCTGGAAGTTTGCGCGGCTCGAGCGTTGGGGTTTTCCGATCCTTCTGATTCTGATGTTTACCGGTATTCTCGGTGACATCCTGTGGCCGTTCGTCTCGCTGTTCAAGAACCTCATCATCCTTCTCTTTCAACTGAACTGACTACTATGTACGCAGAACGAGTCCTCTCCGGCATGCGCCCCACGGGCAGCCTGCACCTTGGGCATTACCACGGTGTGCTGAAAAATTGGATCATGCTCCAGCATGAGTATCCCTGTCTGTTCTTCGTCGCTGACTGGCACGCTCTGACCACGCAGTACGATGACCCGCAGGGCATCGAGAAGGCGACCTGGGACATGGTCATCGATTGGCTGGCGGCTGGTGTCGATCCTGCGCAGGCGACGCTGTTTATCCAGTCGCAAGTGCCTGAGCACGCTGAACTGCATCTCCTGCTGTCGATGATGACACCGCTTGGCTGGCTGGAGCGCGTGCCGACCTACAAGGATCAGCAGGAAAAGCTCGAGAGCAAGGATTTGTCGACCTACGGCTTCCTAGGTTATCCGCTGCTGCAATCGGCGGACATCCTGATCTACCGTGCCGACAAGGTGCCGGTTGGCGAGGATCAGGTCCCGCACATTGAGTTCTCGCGCGAGATCGCCCGGCGTTTCAACCATCTCTACGGCCGCGAACCGGGGTTTGAAGAGAAGGCGAAGGAGGCCGTGAAAAAGCTGGGAAGCAAGAACGCCCGTACCTACTCGCAGTTGCGTACCCGTTTCCAGCAGGACGGAGATGCGACGGCCGTTGAACGTGCGCACGCGCTGCTGAATGAAGCGCAGAGCCTTTCTCTTGCCGACCGCGAGCGTTTGTATGGTTACTTGGAGGGGACCGGTAAAATGATCTTGGTCGAACCGGGTGCCCTGCTCACGGAAGCGTCCAGGATGCCAGGCCTCGACGGCCAGAAAATGTCCAAGTCGTACAACAACACGATCACGCTACGTGAGGATGAAGCCTCGGTGACGCAGAAAATCAAGCGCATGCCGACCGATCCGGCGCGGGTTCGTCGTAACGATGTTGGCGATCCGGACAAGTGCCCGGTGTGGCAGTTGCATCAGGTGTATTCGGATGAGTCGTGCAGGGACTGGGTACAGAAGGGGTGCCGCAGTGCCGGCATCGGTTGTCTGGAGTGCAAGCAGCCAGTGATCGACGGTATCCTGCTCGAGCAGGCACCGATGCGCGAACGTGCGCAGACTTATCTTGATGATCCGACGCTGGTGCGCACCATTATCGCCGAAGGCAACGAGAAGGCGCGCATTCTGGCGCAGGCGACGATGCGCGACGTGCGTGAGGCGATGGGCCTTAATTACCGCTGAGTGCTATGACCTTTAAATCCACCGCAAAGGCGCAGAGGTTCAAAGAGAAGCAACGCAAAGAAGAGTCCGGTTTTCTTTATGTGCCCTTTGCCTCTTTGCGTCTTTGCGGTGGACGTTTCCCAGCTTTATGAGCGCAATCGTCACTGTCGAAAAATCCGTCGAGCCGCTGGCCCGGATTTACGGTGAGCCGATGATACAGATGCCACTCGATTTGTATATTCCGCCGGATGCGATGGCGGTCATGCTTGATGCCTTCGAAGGGCCGCTCGATCTGTTGCTGTACCTGATCCGCAAGGCCAACGTGAATGTCCTCGATATTCCAATGGCACCGCTGACCGTGCAGTATCTGACCTACGTTGAAGCCATGCGCTCGCACAATCTTGAACTGGCCGCCGATTATCTGGTGATGGCGGCGATGCTGATCGAGATCAAGTCGCGCATGTTGTTGCCCAAAACCAGACTTGTTGAAGGCGAAGAGGCGGAAGATCCGCGCGCCGAACTGGTTCGTCGGCTGATCGAATACGAACAGATGAAGCTCGCGGCGTACAACATCAACGCCATGCCGCAGGCCGAGCGCGATTTCGACTGGGTTGAAGTGTGGGTTGAAAAATCCATGTTGCAGCGCCTGCCCGAGGTCAGCCCCGAAGACCTGAAAGACGCCTGGGGTGCTATCCTGCGTCAGGCCAAGCTGCATACGCACCATATGATTCAGCGCGAGGAACTATCCGTGCGCGAGCATATGGGGCTGATTCTCCGTCGCTTGCGTGATAGCGGCGGTTTTGTCGAGTTTGTCGATATGTTCAATACGACGCTGGGTGCACCGGTGCTGGTTGTGCACTTTCTGGCGATGCTTGAACTGGCGCGCGAGCATCTGCTCGAAATGACGCAGTCAGAAGTATTTGCTCCGATTTACGTGAGGTTGGCTGATGGCCGAAGTGAACATAAACCCGAATACAAGTCAGCCGAATAACCCGGGTGAACTGAAACGGGTTCTTGAAGCGGTGCTGTTGAGTGCACAGCAACCGCTATCGGTGCTCGAACTCAGAAAAGTCTTCGTTGAAGAGATTGGCACGGACGTCTTGCGCGTATTGCTCGACGAGTTGCGCGAGGAGTGGACCGGACGGCCACTGGAGCTTCTGCAACTGGCCAGCGGTTGGCGCTTCCGTACACGCGCCGAATTCCTGCCCTACCTGGAACGACTCAACCCGGAAAAGCCACCGAAATATTCACGTGCCGTGCTGGAAACATTGGCGATCATCGCCTATCGTCAACCCGTGACACGTGGCGATATCGAAGACATCCGGGGCGTTACGGTGGCGACACAGATCATCAAGGTGCTTGAAGAACGCGGTTGGGTTGATGTGGTCGGTCACCGCGATACGCCGGGACGCCCGGCGCTGCTGGCTACGACAAAGAAATTCCTCGACGACCTCGGTTTGCGCAGTGTGACCGAGTTGCCGCCGCTCGAGATGATGAATCAAACGCTGGAACTGGCCGATGCCCAACATTAAACCCCGTAGAACCCCATTCCGAGCGCCGACTGGCGCACCGCGCCGGCCGGCTCGCCCTCCCGCTCACGCCCCGGTTACCGAAAGCGTGCCGCATGAAATGGACGAAGGTGTGCCGGAGCCCAAGACCCGTCGCGGGACACGTGCCGATTCATCGGATCAATCGAAGCGCGGACGCCACAAGGAATTGCCGGGTAAACCCGAACGCTTGCACAAGCTGTTGGCACAGAGTGGTGTCGGTTCGCGTCGAGAGATGGAAGAGCTGATTGCCGCCGGTCGCGTCAACGTCAATGGCGAGGTGGCGACCACTGGCCAGTCAGCCAAGCCGGGCGACCGCATCAAGATCAGCGGCAAACTGGTGCATCTGAAGTTTTCCAACCGTCTGCCGCGCGTGATCATTTACCACAAACCCGAAGGCGAGATTGTTTCGCGCGACGATCCTGATCATCGTCCAACCGTTTTTACCTCGCTGCCAAAAATGTCGGGAGGGCGCTGGGTTGCCGTCGGACGTCTCGATTTCAATACAAGCGGCTTGTTGCTGTTCACCACCTCTGGCGATCTGGCCAACCGGTTGATGCACCCGCGCTACAACCTTGTGCGCGAATACGCCGTGCGTGTACTCGGGGAAATCTCTCTGGAATCGCGCCAGCGTTTGCTTGATGGCGTCGAGTTGGATGACGGTACGGCCCAGTTTGCCACCTTCCAGGACCTGGGCGGCGAGGGGGCCAACCACTGGTATCGTGTTTCGCTTTTTGAAGGACGCAACCGCGAAGTCCGGCGTATGTTTGAGGCTGTCGGCGTCGTCGTCAGCCGTCTGATGCGTGTGCGCTATGGCCCGTTCATACTGCCGCCTACCCTCAAGCGAGGCAAGGTTCTGGAAGTTGGCGAAGCTGATATTCAGACGCTGCTGGCCGATTTCGGCATGGAAGATCCGACGCCAGGGAAACCATTGCGGAAACCAAGAGCGCGCTGATCGTTACAGTTGTCGTCAAATCGCGTTGCGCCAGCCTTGTGGGTTGGGGCCCATTAGGCTTGAATGCCCCAGCGCTTATATACAAGCCCTCAGTTTTCCCTTAAAATTTCAAACCTTGTCAAGTCGGCTGGCAAGGCTTCAATTTTGAGCCAGTACGTGCCGACCAGATACTGATGCGTGTTTTTTCCGGCGGCGTTGGCCGCCGTTTATGTTTTGGGACCACCTCAAGGGCTGCTATGTCTCACGTCATGAATACCTATGCCCGGTTGCCGGTTGCTTTCAGTCACGGAGATGGAAGCTGGATAACCGATACCGAAGGAAGAATTTACCTCGACGCGCTGTCGGGTATCGCTGTTAACACGCTGGGGCATAATCACCCTGAGCTGGTGGCGGCTATTGCTGCACAAGCAGGGCGCCTGCTGCATACCTCGAATTTGTACCGTATTCCGCAGCAGGAACAGTTGGCGGACAAGCTGACAAGCCTGACGAGTATGGATGAGGTATTTTTCTGCAACTCGGGTTGTGAAGCTAACGAAGCTGCGATCAAGCTGGCGCGTTTCTATGGACACAAAAAGGGGATCGATAGCCCGGCCATCGTTGTCATGGAAAAAGCTTTCCATGGGCGGACGATGGCAACACTTTCGGCTACCGGCAATCGAAAGACGCAGGCCGGCTTCGAGCCCCTCGTTTCTGGCTTTGTGCGGGTGCCTTACAACGATTTGACCGCCATTCGTGCAATTGCTGAGCATAACAAGAGCGTTGTAGCTGTCATGCTCGAAATTGTGCAGGGTGAAGGTGGTATCCAGATTGCCGATGTCGACTATCAGCGTGGTCTGCGCCAGCTTTGTGACGAAAACGGCTGGCTGCTCATTTGCGACGAAGTCCAGTGCGGCATGGGGCGTACCGGTACATGGTTTGGCTTTCAGCATTCCGGAATTCGTCCGGACATAGTGACCATGGCCAAGGGCCTGAGTGGTGGCGTTCCGATCGGTGCCTGCATTACCGCAGGTAATGCTGCGGGGCTCTTCAAACCGGGCAATCATGGATCAACTTTTGGCGGCAATCAACTAGCGACTACGGCGGCTCTGACCGTGATCGACGTGATTGAAAAGCAAGGCCTGATCGCCAATGCCGAAGCCGTTGGGAGGCTGATTCGTGAAGGGCTGATGGACGCCTTGTCAGAAACCAAGGGCTTCGTTGAAATTCGAGGACAAGGGCTGATGATCGGGATCGAACTGGATCGTCCGTGTGGTGATCTGGTAACCCGTGCTCTGGAAACCGGCTTGCTGATCAACGTGACGGCCGACAAGGTCGTGCGTTTGTTGCCGCCGCTCAATTTCAGTGTTGAAGAAGCGCGCGAACTTGTGTCGAGGTTGGCGCAACTGATCCGTGATTTTCTTACGGCCTGAACGAGAACTCGAGAACTTCCATGAACAAACTCCCTCCCCCAGTTAAGCACTTTCTGCAATTCAATGACTTCACCCGTGAAGAGTATGATTACCTGTTCGAGCGCACGCGCTGGATCAAGGCGCAGTTTAAGGCGTTCAAGCAATACTGGCCGCTGAGTGACCGTACGTTGGTCATGATTTTCGAGAAGGCCAGCACCCGGACCCGGCTTTCGTTTGAGAC
>JAIFNM010000222.1 GCA_020047725.1 Betaproteobacteria bacterium | reverse complement strand
AAACCTGATCGTTGGGGACGGTGTTGAGGAGGCTGCGAGCGATGGCTTCGAAGTTGGTGAAGTCGTTTCTCGCGTAAAAATTGGCAAGTAGATCAACCAGAGTACTGATCATGTTGAATCTCCTGTTGAGTGCTCCGAAGCAGAATTTGAGGCGAGTTGCCTGAAAAAAAGGGGCTCCAATCCCTAGAGTTCGTGGTGGTTAATTTACTAGACTCGCAGATTTAGTGCAGCGTGTGCTTCCCATTCTGTGCCTCTTGTGTAACGGTTTGTGTCAACTGTATCGATCAGCCAGAAAATTCAAATTGCGTGGCATATTGGGATAAGCTGGCTTGAAATTTCATGTGGAGTCACCATCTATTGTCCACTCTGTCCATTCCTTCAGAAGGAACTGTCATGCGCTTAAGAATTCTCGCGGTCCTCACGATTGTCGTCAGTCTGCTTTCCGGCTGCGGTTACAACAGCTTTCAGAGCGGTGACGAAGCCGTCAAGTCGGCGTGGTCGGAAGTGATTAATCAATATCAACGCCGCGCTGATCTGGTGCCAAATCTGGTCAGTACCGTACAAGGCTATGCCAGCCATGAAAAAGATGTGCTCACGCAAGTTACGCAGGCGCGTGCCCAGGTAGGCGGCATCCAGGCGACCCCTGAACTGATCAACAATCCGGAAGCCTTTGCCAGGTTCCAGCAGGCTCAAGCCGGGCTTTCGAGTGCGCTGTCGCGCCTGTTGGTGGTTACCGAAAACTACCCAAATCTGAAAGCTGATGCGTCCTTCCGTGATTTGCAGGCCCAACTGGAAGGTACCGAGAATCGCATCACCGTGGCGCGCAATCGATACATCAAGTCGGTTGAGGCCTATAACGTGTCGGTGCGCACTTTCCCGAATAATCTGACGGCGATGATGTTCAGCTACCAGGTAAAGTCCAATTTCAGTGTTGAAAACGAGAAGGCCATTTCTGTCGCGCCGAAGGTCGACTTTGGCAGCGAAAAGAAATAGGGCGCTGATTTTCATGTGGCGCGCATTGCTTGGTTTTTGTCTCCTGTGCCTTGTCAATCTGGCCGGGGCGCAGGAATTGCAGACTGTTCCAACGCTCGCTGCGCGCGTTACGGATCAAACGGCAACGCTGGCGCCAGATCAGCGCAATCGGTTGGAGAGCAAGCTGCTTGATTTTGAGCGTCAAAAGGGAACGCAGATCGCGCTTCTGATTGTGCCGACCGTGAATCCGGAAACTGTAGAGCAATATGCTTTGCGTGTGGTCGAGGCGTGGAAACTAGGGCGCAAGGGTGTCGACGATGGTGCATTGCTGCTTATCGCCAAGAACGACCGAAAACTGCGCATCGAAGTCGGGTACGGGCTTGAAGGCGCGCTGAACGACGCGACAGCCCAGCGCATCATCAGTGAAACGATTACTCCGCGCTTCAAGCAAAGCGACTATTTCGGCGGAATTGAAGCCGGGCTTGATGCGATGATCAAGGTCATCGGCGGTGAATCACTGCCTGAGCCCAAGATCGCGACTACAGCGGTGGATGATGAATTTGATCTCGAATCGATGCTTCCCATCGGGTTCATTCTGATTTTTGTTGTCGGCGGCATCCTTCGTGCCATTTTTGGCCGCTTTCTGGCGGCTGGCATTGTTGGTGCGGCGGCGGGAGTAATCGCTTCGCTGGTATTTACTTCCATGTTGATCGCGGTTATCGCCGGCTTTGTTGCATTTATTGTTTCGCTCCTCATCGGCTTTAGCGGTGGTGGCGGTCGGCGGGGCTGGACATCCGGAGGCTCCTCGTCGTCCTGGGGTGGTGGTTCCGGCGGTGGTTTTTCAGGCGGCGGCGGAAGTTTTGGTGGCGGTGGCGCCTCAGGAGGTTGGTGATGCAATTCGGCAGATTGATGCGTCATCTGGCATTACCCGACTGGTGGGTGCTACGGGCGTTTCCAGAACAAACGTTAAAAAGGCTTGAGCAGGCTGTCGCTGCATCTGAACACGGACATCGGGGTGAATTGCGTTTTGTTGCGGAAGCCAGCCTGCCGCTGCGGGAACTGCTGAGTGATGACTCGCCGCGCGCTCGTGCGATTGAACTGTTCTCCCGGCTTCGCGTATGGGATACCGAACATAACAGCGGCGTCCTGATCTATGTGCAGCTGATCGATCACCAGGTGGAGATTGTTGCTGATCGCGGGATCAACGCCCGAGTCGGTGAGGTCTTCTGGAGTGCCGTCTGTCGTCGCATGGAATCGGCGTTTCGCGACGGTCAGTTTGAAAGTGGCACATTACAGGCTCTGAACGAGATTACCGGGGCGCTGGTCGAACATTTTCCCGCTTCCGGTGACAACCCCGACGAATTACCCAATACGCCCGTAATTTTTTGACCGTTTGCCGGCTCGAAGCGCTCAATGAGCGCTGTTGTCATCCAGGTGAATCACGTCATCGTGCTCGCGTTGATTGGCTTCGTGGCGGCGTTTGACGAGCAACATGCTGCCGCTGACAAAAAGACCGAAAAGCGTGATAACGATGTAGATCGAGAGATTGAATTTCACCATCAGGTAATAAAGCCCGGTCATCATGAGAATCGACAGGTTCTCGTTGAAGTTCTGAACCGCGATTGAATGGCCGGCGCCCATCAGGATGTGGCCACGGTGCTGGAGCAGGGCGTTCATCGGCACGACAAAGTAGCCGGAGAGCGCTCCGATGATGATCAGCAGAGGAACGGCCAGCCACACAAAATGGACGAAGTTCATCACCAGGACGATGATTCCCATCGCAATGCCGAGGGGAATGACACGGACCGATTTACGTAGCGTGATGGCTCTGGCCGCCCCGGCTGCACCCAGCGCAACGCCCACGGCAACAACGCCCTGAAGCATGCTGGACTTGGAAAGGTCGAGTTGGAGCGAGACTTCAGCCCACTTGATCACGATGAACTGCAGGGTGGCTCCAGCTCCCCAGAAGAGCGTGGTTACCGCCAGCGAAATCTGCCCGAGGCGATCACGCCAGAGCAGGACCAGGCAGTGGTTGAATTCGCGGACCAGGTACCAGGGGTTTTTGTGCAGCGGTTTGTGATCGACGCCGGTATCCGGCACATATAGATTGAAAACCGAGGCCAGAATATAGAACACGCCGACAAAGCAAAGCGCCATTTCGCTGATGGTGTCGATTCCGGTATCGATCACGGGGAAATTATAGTTCAACAGATTCTGTGCAATAGACGGCTGGATCAATGTGCCACCGATGACAACGCCCAGAATGATGGCCCCGACGGTCAGTCCCTCGATCCACCCATTGGCTACTACGAGCAGTCGATGTGGCAGGTATTCAGTCATGATCCCGTATTTGGCCGGCGAATAGGCAGCGGCGCCGAGTCCGACGACCGCGTAGGCCAGCAGCGGGTGAACGCTGAAGAACATCATACTGCAGCCGACGATCTTGACCGTGTTGCTGATGAACATTACGCGCCACTTGGGCATGGAGTCGGCAAACGCACCGACAAAGGCGGCCAGGGCAACGTAGGAAACAGTGAAGAAGGTTTTGAGCAACGGTTCATAAGCCGCTGGCGCGTGCATTTCACGCAGAGCGGCAATGGCAATGATGAGCAGGGCGTTGTCGGCGAGAGCTGAGAAAAACTGCGCTGCCATGATGATGTAAAAGCCGAAGGGCATCGAAAAATCAAATGTCGCTCATAAGAAGTGGCGGATTTATACCATGAAAGCGCGGAAGTTGTTAGCGCGGCCGATCCTCAATGTTGGCCATACTCCAATGTCTTGTGCTGGAGTGTAATGCGACCGATACTCTAGGTCTCATCGATAAACTCTCACGTGAAGTATGGCCAAGGCAAAATCCATCTATTCCTGTACCGAGTGCGGTGCGACGTCTCCCAAGTGGCAGGGGCAATGCCCTGGATGCAACGTCTGGAACACGCTGGTCGAAACCATTGCCGAAACCGCTCCTTCCAGCAACAGCCGTTTCGCCGCGCTGGGTGGTACGGCCAAACTGCAAACGCTTTCGGAAATCGAAGCCCGCGAAGAAGACCGCCTGCCTACCGGCATCGGTGAGTTTGATCGTGCGCTCGGTGGCGGACTGGTCGCGGGCGGCGTTGTGTTGCTCGGTGGCGATCCGGGGATCGGCAAGAGCACCCTCCTGTTGCAGGCGCTGTCCGAACTCTCCGGAGCGCACCATGTGCTCTACGTAAGCGGTGAAGAATCCGGCCAGCAGATTGCCATGCGCGCCCGTAGACTGGCGCTTGACACCCGGAATCTCCAGCTCCTGGCCGAGATCAACCTGGAAAAGATTCTTGCCACGCTGCAGTCTGTTAAACCGCAAGTGGCGGTCATCGATTCGATCCAGACGCTGTGGTCGGATCAGCTCAGTTCCGCGCCGGGCTCGGTAGCGCAGGTGCGTGAATGTGCGGCGCAGCTCACGCGCCTGGCCAAACAGACCGGGATCACCATCATCCTCGTCGGTCATGTCACGAAGGAGGGTGCGCTGGCTGGTCCGCGTGTGCTGGAACATATCGTTGATACGGTGCTCTATTTCGAAGGAGACACGCATTCCAGTTTCCGCCTGATACGCGCTGTAAAGAACCGCTACGGTGCAGTCAATGAGATCGGTGTTTTCGCCATGACCGATAAAGGGTTGAAGGGCGTCAACAACCCGTCTGCGATGTTTCTTTCGCAACATGGGCAGGATGTGCCCGGGTCCTGCGTACTCGTTACGCAGGAAGGGACACGGCCGCTGCTGGTAGAAATTCAGGCGCTGGTTGATCAGTCGCACGGCAATGCGCGGCGTCTGACGGTCGGCCTTGATGCGCAGCGTCTGGCCATGTTGCTGGCCGTCCTTCACCGCCACGCGGGGATCGTCTGTTTTGATCAGGATGTGTTCGTTAATGCCGTTGGTGGTGTCAAGATTGTTGAACCAGCAGCTGATCTTTCGGTGTTGTTGGCTATTGTTTCTTCCCTTAAAAACAGAGCGTTACCCAATAAACTTATAGTATTTGGTGAGATCGGTCTTGCTGGTGAGGTCCGTCCTGCTCCGCGAGGACAAGAGCGTCTCAAGGAAGCGGCCAAGCTCGGTTTCACCAGGGCGATGATCCCCGAAGCCAACAAGCCAAAACATCCGATTGCCGGAATTGAGGTTATCGCTGTGCGGCGCGTCGAAGAAGCCGTTGAGCGTCTGCGCGAACTCGACTAGCCATTACTTTTCATTCAGACCCCACTCCCATGCTTAAAATTCTCGGTAAATCGTCATCGATCAACGTTCGTAAAGTGCTCTGGCTCTGCGCTGAGCTTGATCTACACTATGAACAGGAAGAATGGGGTTCAGGCTTTCGTTCAACACAGGTTCCCGAATTCCTTGCGCTGAATCCGAACGCCATGGTTCCGGTCATCTGCGATAGCGGCTTTGTTCTGTGGGAATCGAATACGATATGCCGGTATCTGGTCTCTCAGCACAATCGGGCTGATCTGTTGCCTGATGAACCGCAAGCGCGTGCCATTGTCGAACAATGGATGGACTGGCAGGCGACCGAACTGAACAACGCCTGGCGATATGCTTTCATGGGACTGGTGAAAAATAGTCCTGAACACACCGATGTTGCCGCAATCAGGGTGAGTGCCGAGAACTGGAACCGTCGCATGGCCATTATTGAAATGCAGTTGTCGAAAACGGGCGCCTTCGTGGCCGGCAACACCTTTACCCTGGCCGATATCGTCATCGGCCTGTCGATCAACCGCTGGTTCATGACGCCCATCGATCATCCGGTTTTCCCCGCTGTTGCCGAATACTACGAGCGCTTGAGTGAACGTCCCGGCTTCCGGCTTCATGGGCGAAACGGGACACCCTGATCATGAGCGTTCTCACCTTTGCTTTGCGCATGCTGCGCCGCGATGCCAGAGCCGGGGAGCTTCGGCTGCTGGTGGCCGCGCTGGTTGTCGCCGTGGCAGCATTGACTGCCGTCGGTTTTTTTGCCGACCGCGTGCGCCAGGCGCTGGAGCGCGAAGCGAATCAGTTGCTCGGTGCCGATCTGCTGCTGATTGCAAATCATCCTTGGCCATCAAAAGTCACTGCCAGCGCGCGCGAACGCGGTTTGGCGGTCGCTGAAACGCGAACTTTCCCGAGCATGGTGGCGCTCGGCCAAGGAGAGGCTCTGCGTGCCCAGTTGGCCGAGATCAAGGCAGTTTCGGAGGAGTACCCGTTACGAGGGAACTTGCGCATCGCCCCGGAACGCAATGCAGCTGATTCGCCGGCTCGCGGTATTCCGCTGCCAGGAACGATCTGGATTGATGAGCGACTGGCCTC
>JAIFNM010000306.1 GCA_020047725.1 Betaproteobacteria bacterium | reverse complement strand
CAACTCAGTGCTGACACGGCCTTTGACGAGCAGCGTCAAGAAGAGCAAGGCCATCCCGACCACCGGCACCGGGAACGGCAGCCCGAACGCGCGCACCAGCAGTTCCGCAACGAGTTGGTAGAGAAGGAGGAGGGTGAGCGTGTTGATCATGGGGCGAGAAAAGGGGCGATTTGACCGAATGGCAATTCTACGGGCGTTTACGCAGAAAATCGCCCGAGTCGAAAGCACAACATGGTGATTTCCCGGTTTTCGACGTCAGGAATGTGCGCATCGGCGTTTCGACAATCGTTTGCAGGCCGAGTTGGCCTACCGCGCCGGAACCCGCGTCAATAGGCAATCTTCAGGTCTCATTCCATGAGTGCCGCATGGATACTGGACGGCAGGGCATCATCATCGGAGAACGCCGTATTCATTGGCTCACAGGCCGATGATACGGCGGCATCAGCACACAGCTAAGACTTGTGCGCAAGAACTGCGAGCAGACAGAAACACCCAAAGACCATCGCCGCTGTGCCCGCCAGCAACAACGTTCCGGTTTGAAAACCACCAATCCAGAACTCGCCCGTGAGGCGAACGCCAACGCCGAAAATGCAAACCAATGCGCCGATTACTCCGGCGATCCATCCGAGCTTCATCAAAGCGTTCATTCGTTACTCCCGTATCTGTTCCCAAAGAAAATCCAAGATAACAGCATCACATGGTTCTTCTATTTCGTTGCCAAGCTAGTGTGTTGGTTGCGAAATCGTGCTTATTGGATCGTGTGTTCTTGTCAATGATGACCATTGATTTCCGATCTTTTGGCCGCCATCGACCCTCAACGGCCCGTGAGCCTCCTCCAGAGCGGCCGTTCAGTCAAACCCAACTTTCGTGAATTTGAATTCTACGAAGCAGCCGTTGGCAGCCTCACCTTCCCGGCTATTGCACAAAAGGATTTTTAGCCTACCGGTCGCGGAAGTTCGACCTCGCGTGTCACCAACCTTGTCGCGTCGCGACTGCCAGGCTAAAAGCCCTCTGCATTATGCGCGGTACCCAGTTATGAACAGAAGACTTGGCTAGAGGAGAGGAACGCCTTGCTTCGAGCGCCGGATCGGGATCGGCGAACATCGGCTCACGCCATTGAATGCATATGTCAAGCACAATCATCCATCTCCGATTTTCCAGAGCGGATGCTTTGGTGCTTACTACTAACAAGCCGTGTCAAATCTCGAAATGAGAACTCTTCAATAGCTCAAAGAAGGCATTTGCTGCCGGTGAGAGCGTACTGTTCTTTCGCTGACTCAGGATCACTTTCCGCTTGACGACAGGCCCGATGAGCGGAATCCGGCAAACGCCCAGACGGTCGCCTTCCTCAAGCGTCGACGCAGGCAATATTGCGCACCCAACCCCTGCCGCCACCAGGCTGATCGCCGTTGCGTGGTGCTGCACCTCATAGGCTCCGGTTAGCCGAATCCCACGCTTGGCCAATTGGTAGTCCATCACTACCCGTGTCGCCGTCATGTTGCTGACGACAATGATGTCGGCCCGGCTCATGTCCGACCAGCCAACGGAAGCCCTGCTGGCGAATGGGTGTGTATCGCGACAGAAGAACATCAGGCGGTCGTCAAACAGCGGAATTTCAACCAGTTCCGGATTCTTCTCGCCCTGAATGCTGATGCCCAGTTCCGCCTTTCCGTTCAGTACCGCACTTCTGACTTCATAGGAGCGGGCGTCGAGCAAACGAATACGATTGTGCGGACAAATGTCGGCGTATTTCCGGATCAGCTCGGGCAAGATGTGGGCGGCCATGGTCGGGACACAGGCCAGAGTAAAACTTCCGAGAGAACGTTTGGACATATCCTTCAGTCCCTCAATCGCACGCGTCATTTCGCTGACGAAACCCATAGCCTGCGGCAGGAAATCGCGACCGACCTGGGTCAATGCCACATACCGTGTCGTGCGATCCAGAAGCTTCAGACCAAGATAGGACTCCAGCTTCTGGATTCGGCGCGTCAGCGCCGTTTGCGTGATGTGCAGCTGCTCTGCCGCCTTACTGAAGCCGCCAAGTTCGGCAATCATCACGAATGCTTGGATACCATCGAAATCAATCTTCATCGCCGAACCCCGATCAATAGACTGTCCAAAGTATATATTCCCTAATCGCAATAGTCTGTATATTTATTGCATTTCTGTACGATCGCGACTTTCCCTAACATGACCGTCAGCAAATCAATATTCCAGGAGCGGGTGATGCTGAGCGAGTTCATGACAATTCCGGCCGTTTATATGAGAGGAGGGACGAGCAAAGGGGTCTACCTGATGACCAAAGACCTTCCGGCCGACCCCAAACTTCGGGACCAGGTCATTCTCGACATCTACGGCAGCCCGGACGCCCGCCAGATCAACGGAATGGGCGGCGCCGATCCATTGACCAGCAAGGTAGCCCTCCTGGCGGTTTCGGAACGTCCCGGTGTGGATATCGACTACACCTTCGGCTACGTCGGAATCAAGGACGCGGTAGTCGACTACGACGGAAACTGCGGCAACATCTCCTCCGGCGTCGGGGTTTTTGCCATACGGCGTGGTCTGGTCAAGGCGGTTGAGCCCGTAACCAAAGTCGTTATTTTCAACACCAACACCGGCAAGATCATTGAAGCGCTGATCCCGGTCAAGGACGGTGAAGTGGTTTTTGAAGGCGATTTTGCCATCGCCGGCGTCCCCGGCACGGGGGCGCGGATTGTCATGAATTTCCCCAATTCCGCCGGTTCGAGAACGGGGAAACTGCTTCCGACGGGCAAGGTTCGCGACACCATCATCCTCGCGGACGGTCGTTCCATCGAGGTCAGCCTGGTAGACGCAGCCAATCCCGCGGTCTTTTTCAAGGCCACGGATATCGGCCTGACCGGCACGGAACTACCCGATGATTGCGAGAAGAACCCAGACATCCTGGCCATCATGGAAGACATCCGCAGGTCAGCCGGGGTCATGATGGGACTCGCCGCGAGCAAGGACAAGGTCGGACCGGCGGTACCCAAAGTCGCCTTTGTCGCCGTTGCGCAGGATTACCTGACCAGCGATGGCGCGATGATCGTGGGGAATAGGGTCGATCTGCTGGCGCGCACCAAAGCCATGACCGAAATGCACAAGACCTACGCCGTCACCGGCGGAATCTGCATCGCCACCGCCGCCATGATCGATGGAACCGTCGTCAACGAACTCTGCAGCACCCGCGCGAAGAACAGCGGGGAAGTCCTGATTGGCCACCCCTCCGGCATCCTGGAAATATTCGTCGAAGTCCGCAAAAACCCCGACCACGGCTGGGATCTGGCGAAGGCGGGCGTTTGCCGTACGGCCAGACCAATCATGGATGGCGAAGTCCATGCCTCGCGTAAAGCTTTTCAATCGCAACACAGCCACATGGAAACACCCGGATCAGTCTATCCCTGATCAAAAAATCAACGCATACTTTCCTGGAGGAGTTCACATGAAATCGAAGAAAATCATCGCCATGGCCATCGTTACCGCCGTCATGGCCACACTCGTCGGCAGCGCGTCCGCGCAGAATTACCCGCGCCGCCCGGTTGAAATGGTCATCCCGTTCGGCACCGGCGGTGCCAGCGACATCTTTGCCCGTCAGTACTCGGAAATTGCAAGCAAATACCTCGGCAAGCCGCTGGTCGCCGTCAACAAGGGCGGTGCCGGCACTATCGAGGGCCTGCTCTACGCCTTTGGCGCACCAGCCGACGGCTACACGATCATGGAAATCACCCCCTCGCTGCTGATCGTCGAAGCCCAGAACAAGAGTTCAGTCAAGTTCCGCAAGGAATTCGAACCGATCATGAAGGTTCAATCCGATGTCGTGCTGTTCGGCGTTGCCGCCAAGAGCCCGCACAAGACGATTGACGACCTGATCACCTTTGCCAAGGCCAACCCAAAGAAGTTGAAGATCGGTGGCCTTTCGCCCGGCGGCCTCGACGATTACATCGCCAACGGCTTCGCCCGTGCCGCCGGAATCCAATGGACCTACGTTCCCTACAAGTCCGGTTCCGAGCTGAAAGCGGCCGTACTGGGTGGAGAACTCGACGTCTACCAGGACAAGCTGATCTCCTTCATGAGCCTGGCCTCGGGCGGCGATATCAAACCACTGGTTGTGCTTCACGACAAGCGTCTTGACGTTCCTGAACTGAAGGACGTACCCAGTTCGGTGGAAAAGAAGGTCAACTTCACGCAAGGCTCCTGGCGCGGCTTCGTGATAAAGAAAGACACGCCGCCGCCAGTCAAGAAGATCATCATCGACGCCTTCCAGAAGGCCTACGACGACCCGGCCTACAAGGAAATGGAAAAGAAGGAAATGACCAACCTCATTCCAGGCTACATGAAGGCCGACGAGTTCCGCAAATCCTGGGATACCGAGTTTGATGCTTACGCGACCATCTTCAAGGACCTGGGGCTGGTTAAACAGTAAGGCCGATAGTCATGACGGGGCATCATCAAATGGTGCCCCGCAATTTTCAGAGGGTCTCTCATCATGGCAATAGAATTAGTATTCAACATCATCCTGGGCCTCTGCTTTGCCTTTTACTTGTTCACGGCAACGCAACTCCCCGCAACCGACAATCCGATCGACATTCTCGGGGCCGGTGGTTTTCCGATCATCATCGGCATTCTTGGCCTGATCGTTCTGGCCATGGTCACGCTCAAAGTCGTCAAGGACAAGCACCACGTACACATTCCGATGTTCGACCTGAAACTGCCGGAAGGACGGATGCTGGTCGTGAACGTGATTCTCCTCGCCGCTTACGTCGCCCTGCTTGACGTCCTCGGTTTCGCCGTCTCGACCGCACTCTACCTGTTCATCGCCGCGGCCTCTATCGGCTATCGCAAGTGGGGACGACTGGTCGTCTTCTCGCTGCTCACCGCCACCGTCCTCGTGGTCGTCTTCGGTACGGTGTTCTACGTCCCCCTGCCGCGCGGCGTCGAGTTCCTGCGCGAACTCAGCTACCTGATCTACTGACCGGAAAAGGAATAATCAATGGATATCATTCTTCAATCCCTGGTCGCGGTATTCAACCCGATGACCTTTGTGCTGGTCGTCGCCGGCACCCTGTTCGGCATGATCTGCGGTGCCCTGCCTGGGCTTAGCACGTCGATGGCCATCATCCTGTGCCTGCCCTTCACCTACTCGATGGACCCGATCGCCGCCATCGTGCTGATGGTGGCAACCTACGTCGGCGGTGCCTGCGGCGGATCGATCTCGGCCATCCTGATCAAGACGCCGGGTACGCCGGAAGCGGTGGCCACGACCTTTGACGGCTATCCGATGGCGCAAAACGGCCGGGCCGGCGAAGCGCTGGGCTTGGCCGTCACCGCCTCGGCCTTCGGCACCATCTTCTCGGCCTTCGCCATGCTGGTCGCCTCCCCGGCGCTGGCCGTTGCGGCACTGTCCTTCCAGAGCGCCGAGTACTTCGGCCTCGGTCTGATCGGCTTGAGCTGCATTACCAGCATCGGCGCCAAGAACCAGATGAAGGCCGTGCTTTCGGTGCTCATCGGCCTGATGATTTCGACCATCGGCCTGGACAGCATCAACGGCGTCGAGCGTTTCGCCTTTGAACAACCCTTTCTGCTCAACGGCATCAACTACATCGCGGTCATGATCGGTGCCTTCGCCATCGGCGAGGTTTACAAGAACATCGAGGAATTCCGCCATCGCGACAACACCCTGCGCGACGAAGGCAAAGTTTCGGTCAAGCTGATGAAATTCAGCGAAATGGCCAAGATGTGGGCGACCTTCGTCAAGGCATCGATCATCGGCACCATCATCGGTATCATCCCGGCGGCCGGCGGTTCGATCGCCAGCTTGATCGCCTACGGATCCGAAGCACGCGACAAAAACGCGACTCCCAAGTTCGGCGAAGGCAATCCGCGCGGGATCATTGCGCCGGAAGCGTCCAACAACGCCTGCGTCGGCGGCTCGATGGTTCCGACGCTGGTTCTCGGCATCCCTGGCAGCCCGGTAGCGGCGGTGATCATGGCCGCGTTCATGATCATCGGCATCACCCCCGGCCCGTTGCTGCTCAGGGACCAGCCGATCATGCTCAACGCCATCTTCCTGACGCTGATCGCTGCGGCGCTGCTGCTGTTCGTCGGTGGCCGTTTCGTCACCAGCCAGTTCGGTCATATCCTGAGACTGCCCTACCCGCTGCTCGGCACGCTGATCGTCACGCTCGGTCTGGTCGGTGCCTACTCGCTGAAGAACAGCCTGTACGACGTGATCATCATGTTCATCTTCGGCCTGGTCGGTTACCTGTTCGATAAGTTCAAGTACTCCAGCGCAGCGGTTATTCTGGGGCTGATTCTCGGCGACCTCATCGAGAATTCGCTACGAAAACAGATCATCATCGGTGACGGCAGCGCAGCCGGATTCGTGACACGCCCGGTCGCCCTGGTCATCCTCGTGGTCGCAATCCTCACCTTCGTCTGGCCGTCGATCAGCAAAATGATGAGCAAAAAAAAGCCAGTTGCAGCCTGATTTTCCACCTTCTCACGTTCTGAGAATTCAAGCCCCCAAACCTTTGGGGGCTTTCTTTTGCGCGCCCTGCACGGACGCACTATTTTGCGGGTGCAAGTTACACCGTTAGTTGATCACGGCGAACGAAGCGAAGTGCAACTGCGTTAGAAGCCGGTTTAGAAAATAAAAACAGCACTTGAGAAGCAGATGGCCCAAATTATGGTTTTATGGGGGTTAATCTGAGATGTTTGGCGGTCTGCTACTTGGTCAGTTACAGACAAAGAACTACTCAATCTTTGCTGGCACAGAAGCCCGCCACTGGCCGGGTCGGGGCAATATAGTAGCCAACTTGCTCGCCGAAAACCGGCCATTCAGCACGTCCATGGACGCTTACACTATTGAAATTGGATGGCTATCTCGACCGTCGGCTCATGGCCGTACTGAGACGGATCTTATCGTGAAAACGATCATACCATTCGGGTACTGCATTGCAGAAGATGAAATCAATCATGGGAATCGGAGA
>JAIFNM010000014.1 GCA_020047725.1 Betaproteobacteria bacterium | reverse complement strand
TGACTGGCCTCGAGTTTTTGCCGCCGTCGATCAACATCTGGCGGCACGAGCTCAACTGGCTGGGCGGCATGGGAATCATCGTGCTGGCGGTTGCCATTCTGCCGCTGCTTGGCGTCGGCGGCATGCAGCTATACAAGGCAGAAACGCCGGGGCCGATGAAGGACTCCAAGCTGACACCGCGCATTGCAAGCACGGCCAAGGCGCTCTGGGCGGTCTATTTCGGAATCACTATTGCCTGCATTCTTTCCCTCAGGCTGGTCGGCATGAATTGGCTGGATGCTATCTGCCATGCCTTTGCCGCGCTTGGCCTGGGCGGGTTCTCGACCTACGATGCCAGCGTCGGCCACTTTGACTCGCCGGCCATCGAGGCGGTGCTGATCGTCTTCATGATGCTGGCGGGAATGAACTTTGCAACCCACTTCGTCGCCCTGCGCAGCCGTTCGCTGCTGGCCTACTGGACCGACATCGAAGCCAAGGCCTTCGTCACACTGATCGTGACCAGTACGCTTGTCTGCGCGACCTATCTGTGGGCCATGGAAACCTACGAAGAATGGCTCACCGCCTTGCGCCACGTCGCCTTCAATCTGGTGTCGATCGCCACCGATTGCGGCTTTGCCAGCCTTGATTATGACAAGTGGCCAGCCTTTGTGCCGATGTGGATGCTCTTTCTTTCGTGCTTCGCGGTCAGTTCGGGTTCGACCGGAGGCGGCATAAAAATGATCCGTGCGCTGATTCTTAGTCAGCAGTCACTGCGCGAACTGCAGAAGCTCATCCATCCAGCGGTGGTTAACCCCATTCGCGTTGGCGGCACAGTCATTCCGCCAACGATTGCCGGAGCGGTTCTCGGCTTCATTTTCCTGTATGCGTTGACCGTTGGTGAACTGACTTTTTTCCTGATGGCCAGTGGTCTCGATTTCATTTCCTCGTTCACTGCCATCATCGCCTGCATCAATAACGCGGGGCCAGGTTTGAATCTGGTCGGTCCGGCGCAGAATTTTCAGGTGCTGAGTGATTTCCAGACTTGGATATGTTCGCTTGCCATGCTGGCCGGTCGCCTGGAGATTTTCACCCTGTTTGTACTGCTGACGCCCTATTTCTGGCGTCGGTAGCGCTGGCGGGGCTAACGCGGGATAATCAGCCTTCCGCTGCATGACCTTTTCGGTAGAGCCAACGTGACCCGACCCAGCAACGACAATTTCCTGCGCGCCCTGCTCAAAGAGCCGACCGACCACACGCCGCTCTGGCTGATGCGGCAGGCGGGTCGTTATTTGCCCGAGTACTGTGAAACGCGGAAACGGGCCGGCAGTTTCCTGCAGCTCTGCAAATCACCGGCGCTGGCTTGCGAAGTAACGTTACAGCCGCTCTCGCGTTATGACCTCGATGCCGCCATTCTTTTTTCGGACATCCTGACCGTTCCCGACGCGATGGGTCTGGGTTTGTACTTCACCGAAGGTGAAGGCCCGAAATTCGAGCGTCCGCTGCGTGAGGAGTGGGTGATTCGCGACCTGAGCGTGCCTGATCCCTACGAACGTCTGCGTTATGTAATGGATGGTGTTGCTGAAATACGCCGCGCTTTGGGCAATTCCGTCCCGCTGATCGGTTTTTCGGGCAGTCCCTATACCTTGGCCTGCTATATGGTCGAGGGGGGCTCCAGCAGCGACTACCGCCGCGTTAAGACGATGATCTATGACCGGCCCGATCTGATGCATCGCATCCTGTCGGTGACGGCCGACGCCGTAATCGCCTACCTGAACGCTCAGATCGAATCCGGCGCGCAGGCAGTAATGATTTTCGACTCCTGGGGTGGAGGTCTTTCGGCGGCGGCTTATCAGGAGTTTTCGCTGCAGTACATGCGGCGTATCGTCGCTGGCCTGATCAAGGAAAAGGACGGCGAACGCGTTCCTTCCATCGTATTTACCAAAGGTGGTGGCCTGTGGCTGGAGTCGATTGCCGATATCGGCTGCGACGCCGTCGGCCTTGACTGGACCATCGATATCGGCGAAGCGCGTCGGCGCGTCGGCGACAAGGTTGCCCTTCAGGGCAACCTTGATCCGAACGTGCTGTTTGCCTCACCCGACAAGATCGCCGTTGAAGCCCAAAAGGTGCTCGACAGCTACGGTCCCGGCAACACCGGGCACGTTTTCAACCTGGGCCATGGTATTTCACAATTCACGCCGCCCGAGCATGTGACAGCACTTGTGGAAACGGTGCATAACTACAGCAAGATTCTGCGCAAGGCTTAAATATATTTCAACATCCATGTTGACTTATGCACAGAAATTGGGTTTCTGTAACGAAACTGTAACAACTCCTAAAAGAATCAGTGACTTATCTATAAGTTATTGATTTTTATAACTATATTATGTGCCCTTTTTTGCGTCAAAGTAAGAGAATGCCTTGCGGGCAGGGTCGTTAGGGCATCTTTTCATGTTTAACCCACAGACTTATCCACAGAAAATGTGCACAACTGCGAAATCGTCGATAAGTTAATGAGTTACATCACTTTTGAAGAACCGGCACGAGCTTTGGCGGCTAACTCGACCTTTGTCAAATATGACTTTCGATATGTTCTTGTAACAGAAATGATCGTCAGGTCAGCATGCAGATAGCGCGCGTCGCACTCGATGTTCCATTGCACCGGTTTTTTGACTACTTCGTACCCGAGGGCGAAGAAATGTCGGTGGCGGAAATCGGACTTCGTGTCCGGGTTCCCTTTGGCCGCCAGTCTAAGATCGGCATCGTTGTTGAACTGCCTGAGTCGAGCGACTTCCCCGAGGCTCAACTAAAGACCATTGAAGCTGTGCTGCGCGATCTTCCGGCCCTGCCCGCTGACTGGTTTCGCCTGAGCGAGTTCTGCGCTGCCTACTACCAGGCGCCACTCGGCGAGGTTATGTTGTCGACACTACCGGCCGGTCTGCGCCGGATTGATCCGCCCAAGGCACGAGTGGCAAAGCGCGGCGCAAAACCGGGTAAGCCACAGACACCGCCCGAACTGACTTCCGAGCAGCAGGCGTCGCTGGCCGTCATTGCCGAAGGAGGTTCAGGCTTCAAGGCCCACCTGTTGCACGGCGTGACCGGCAGCGGCAAGACCGAGGTTTATCTGCGTCTGGTCGAGCGTACGTTGGCGGCCGGAAAACAAGTACTGCTGCTGGTCCCTGAAATCAACCTCACTCCGCAGCTTGAAGGGCGGGTAGCGGCGCGCTTTCCAGAAGCCAATCTTGTCAGTCTGCATAGCGAACTCACCGAAGCAGCGCGCACGCGCAATTGGCGGGCGGCACTGGAGGGCACGGCGCGTGTCGTGCTCGGCACACGCCTGTCGATTTTCACCCCCCTGCCCGACCTCGGCCTGATCGTCGTTGATGAAGAGCACGATGCGTCCTTCAAGCAGCAGGACGGCATGCGTTATTCGGCGCGTGATGTTGCCGTCTTTCGAGCCCGCGAGCGCGGCGTACCGATTGTGCTCGGCTCGGCCACGCCCTCGCTGGAAAGCTGGGCCAATGCCACCGACACGCGCACCCCAGCGCGCTACACGCTGCTGACGCTGACGGAACGCGCGGTCACCAATGCTCGCCTGCCCGTTGTCCAGCGTATTGACACCCGGCTGGAGAAATTGCAGGATGGACTCTCCGGCGTGCTGCTGATGGCCATCGAAAAACGCCTGGCGCGTGGCGAACAGAGCCTCGTTTTCCTCAACCGGCGCGGTTACGCCCCGGTGCTCACCTGTACCGCCTGCGGCTGGATCTCGCACTGCACACGCTGCGCTGCCAACCTTGTCCTGCATCTTGCCGACCGACGTTTACGTTGCCATCACTGCGGCTTCGAAATCCGCGTCCCGAAAACCTGCCCGACCTGCGGCAACCAGGACATCCTGCCCTTCGGGCGCGGCACGCAGCGCATCGAAGAAGTGCTGGCCGCGCGCTTTCCCCAGGCGCGCATCCTGCGCGTCGATCGCGATTCGGCCAAAAGCCGCAAGCAATGGGAGGTACTGGTCAAGCAGATTCATGCCGGTGAGGCTGACATCCTCGTCGGTACGCAGATGCTGGCCAAGGGTCATGACTTCCCGAAACTCACACTGGTCGGTGCGCTCGGTGCCGATGCCGCGCTGTTCGCCTCGGACTGGCGTGCGCCGGAACGCCTGTTTGCCCAGCTGATGCAGGTTGCCGGTCGCGCCGGGCGGGCCGAATTACCCGGTGAAGTCCTGATCCAAACTCAGTTTCCCGACCACCCGCTTTACGCCGCGCTGGTTCGCCACGACTATCCGGCCTTTGCCAATGAGCAGCTCAAGGAGCGCGAGCAGGCCGGCTTCCCGCCCTACGCCTACCAGGCTATGCTGCGCGCCGAAGCGCCGCAGATGGCTGACTCGTTGGCTTATCTTGCCACCGCCCGTGCCTGGCCGCAGGTTGCTGCGCACGTTGACGTGATGCTCTACGATCCCGTACCGATGCGCCTCGCACGCCGCGCCAATCTTGAGCGCGCCCAGTTGCTCGTCGAATCGCCCTCGCGCCGTGCTCTGCAGATCTTCCTCAGTGAATGGCGCGAACTGCTTGAGTCAATAAAGGCACCTTCGCGTTTGCGATGGCATCTGGAGGTCGATCCGCTGGAGTTTTAGGCACACAGCCCCTGTCCCGTCGTATGCTTTTTTCTAACGCCAGAATTCGACGTCATGGCGTCCCGTTCAACGCCCGGCAAGCAAGACAAGATGGACGCCGCCCATCAAAACAGCTATGCTTCGCAACCTATCCGCGCCCGTAGCTCAGCTGGATAGAGTACTGCCCTCCGAAGGCAGTGGTCGCACGTTCGAATCGTGTCGGGCGCGCCAGATTATAGTAGTAGATTCAATAAGATACCCGCTTCGGCGGGTATTTTTTTGTCCTGTTTGTAGTATAGTCAAAGCTATACTACTACTTGAATATTCTGCCGTAAGTATGCCAAGGGCATTCATTCTATTGGTGGTCGTAAATGGCTTGAGTTGTTGTATTGGCAAGGTGTAAAGCATATAGTGTAGGCACTGATATGGTGCTATATGAATGAAAAAACGGAAGCTTTGACCACTGCTCTAAAACCTAAGCATCGCACGACCCCGTTGGCAGGGTCGATAACGCCCGTGCCAGGCTATCCACACAAGCTGACGATCTACAAACTTGAAGCAAGCTGCTATTGGTGGGTGCGCTATTACACTGACGGGAAGATTGTCAGGCGCAGCACGAAAACAGAGGATAAGAATCAGGCTTACAAGTTCGCGAAACAGTTTTACGACGATCTGAATCTGCGGCGTGCACAAGGGTTGGCACTAACAACGAGGTCGCGATTTGATATTTGCGCCAGCGCAATGCTGGTTGCCATGAACGCGCAACTGGCACGCGGTGAAATAACGAAGCCGACTTACGACATTACAGACTATCGACTGAGAAAAATCGTTCTGCCGATTTTTGGCGAACGCGATCTGGCGGATATCAACTACGAGGCGCTGGAGCACTACCTAAACAAGTTGTCGCACCACGAGCCAAAGCTTAGTCCCTCGACAATCAGCAGCTATATGAAGCTTGTGCGCAAGGTGTTGAACTATGCGTATAAGCGTGAGCTGATCAAGGCAGTACCGCATTTTCCAACGGTCGCAACCCCCGACAATCCACGCGGCTACTTCAACGTTCGTGAGTATGAACTGCTGTGGAGACGTGCGCGTGAGCTGATTGGCAAGCGCTTCGACTTGCGCAAGCTGAAGAACAGGAAAGGCGAAGAAGAGCTTGCTGAGTACTTCGAGGCAGGCACGACAACTGAAGGGCGAAAAATCCGCAGCATCCAAATCTCGGACGAGATAAATGAACTGATCGTGTTCATGACCAACAGCTACATTCGTCCGACCGATATCAAAAACATGAAGCACAAGCACGTGGAGATTCTGCGTAACGAGCATGTGTACCTTCGCTTGAGCTTGCCCAAGAGCAAAAAGCACGACATGCCCATCGTCACAATGCCCAAGGCGGTTGATGTTTACGTGCGACTGACAAGAAAACACAAAGAGAAAGGTTTGGGTGTTGGACCGGAAGACTACGTTTTCATGCCGCAGTTTGCTCAACGCGACTATGCGCTAAAGCAGCTTCAGCGGGAATTCGATGTGTTGATGTGGAGCACGAAACTTGGCAAGGGATCGAACGGAGAAGACAGGACCATGTATTCGCTGCGTCACACCTGCATCTGTTAGCGGTGTCGAGCCACCGTAGAAATCTGGCGGTAGTAAATGGCGGCGGAATTTGACGTCGACGTAAACGGACGAGGGGCCACACA
>JAIFNM010000241.1 GCA_020047725.1 Betaproteobacteria bacterium | reverse complement strand
GACAGTGAAAATTCCCACTGGAAGAAGGCGAAAAAGCCAAGAATGATCACAATATCGTGCAGGTTGGCGATGATGGCCGAGACCGAGAAGCGCCATTCGAAACGCATGGCCAGATAGAGCACAATGCCTACGACCACAAGTAGCAGCGCCATCGAGCCATTTTCCGCGAGTTCCTTGCCAACCTGTGGACCGACAAATTCAACGCGGCGCAGCGTGGCCCCCGGAGCTTCGGCGTCAAGCGCGGTCATAACCGCTTCGCCGATCTTGGCCGAATTCTGTTCGGCTTTGAGTGGCAGTCGAATCATGACGTCACGGCTGGAGCCGAAATTCTGTACCGAGATGTCGGTATAGCCGGACTTGCCTAGGCCGTCGCGAATCTGTTCAAGCTTGGCGGCTTGCGCATAGTTGACTTCGATCAGCGTGCCGCCGGTAAATTCGACGGAAAGATGAAGCCCGCGACTGAAGAGAAAGAAAACCGCCAGCAGGAAGGTGAGCAGCGAAATGACGTTGAACACCAGCGCATGGCGCATGAACGGAATGTCTTTTTTGATGCGGAAAAATTCCATTTTTTTGCGTCCTTATTTGGCAGTTGCCACATTGGTGCTGTTGCCCGGTTTCCAGATCTGACCGATGGCCAGCGATTCGAGCTTGCGGCGACGGCCGTAAATCAGGTTGATCAGCGCACGTGAAACAACCACGGCGGAGAACAGTGAGGTCAGAATGCCCAGACAGTGCACCACGGCAAAGCCGCGCACCGGGCCGGAGCCAAAGATCAGCAGCGCGATACCGGCGATCAGCGTGGTGATGTTCGAGTCGAGAATGGTGCCGAAAGCGCGATCATATCCTGTGTGAATGGCCGCCTGCGGCGTTGATCCGTTGCGCAGTTCCTCGCGGATGCGTTCGTTGATCAGCACGTTGGCGTCAATGGCCATACCCAGCGCCAGTGCGATGGCGGCAATACCCGGGAGCGTCAGTGTCGCTTGCAACATCGAGAGCAGCGCAACCAGGAACAGCAGGTTAGCGCCCAGCGCCAGCACCGAAACCAGACCGAACAGCATGTAGTACAGGATCATGAAGGCGGAGATGGCGGCGAAGCCCCACATCGTCGAGTGGAAACCCTTCTGGATGTTTTCGGCGCCGAGGCTCGGGCCGATGGTGCGTTCTTCGATGATTTCCATCGGTGCTGCAAGCGAACCGGCACGTAGCAACAATGCCGTGTCGTTGGCTTCCATGGTGCTCATGCTGCCGGAGATCTGCACGCGTCCGCCGCCGATTTCGGTACGGATGACCGGTGCCGTCACGACCTCGCCCTTGCCCTTTTCGATGAGCAGGATGGCCATGCGCTTACCGACGTTTTCACGCGTGATTTCCTTGAAAATGCGCGATCCTGCCGAGTCCAGGCTGAGGTGTACCGCCGGTTCCTGCGATTGGTTGTCGAAGCCAGCCTGGGCATCGGTCAGTCGGTCGCCGGTCAGGACGACTTGTTTCTTGACCAGCAATGGACGGCCGCCCCGCTCAACGTAGAGTTCGACACCGAACGGCACCTGGCCGGCCGTGGCCGCTTCCAGTGCACCGGGCGTGTCGTCGACCATGCGGATTTCCAGCGTCGCGGTACGGCCCAGAATATCCTTGGCCTTGGCCGTGTCTTGCACGCCGGGCAGTTGGACGACGATGCGGTCGGCGCCTTGCTGCGTGATGACCGGCTCGGCAACGCCGAGTTCGTTGATCCGGTTGTGCAACGTGCCCATGTTCTGCTTGATCGCCATTTCCTGAATCTTCTTCAGGGCGACGGGTTTCAGCGTGGCATTAAGCTTGAGGTCCGTGCCTTCGCCCTGATCGGCGAGCAGGAGGTCAGGCTGATTGTCTTCCAGAATGACGCGGGCTTTGCCGCGCGTTTCTTCATCGCGAAAACGGATGACGATGCGCTCGCCTTCGCGATTGATGCCGCCGTGACGAATACTCTTGTCGCGCATCAGGCTGCGCAGGTCAGCACTCATCGAGTCCAGACGCTTGGTCAGCGCGCCCTTCATGTCGACTTGCAGCAGGAAATGCACACCGCCGCGCAGGTCAAGGCCGAGGTACATCGGCAGCGCATGGAGGTTTGTCAGCCATTGCGGCGAACTGGAGAGAAGGTTCAGGGCGACGACGTACTGCGCATCGGCCGCATCCGGATTGAACTGCTTTTCGAGCAGGTCTTTGGCCTTCAACTGGGTGTCGGTATCCTTGAGGCGAACCTTGACACCGTTGGTGTCGAGGAAAGTTCCGTTGGTTTCGACCCCGGCCGTCTTGAGGGTGCCTTCGACACGTTCCAGCGTCTTCAGATCAACCTTGAGCGTGGCCTTGGCGCTGGACACCTGTACGGCCGGTGACTCACCAAAAAAATTGGGCAGGGTGTAGATGAAGCCGATCACCAGCGCGAAGGCGACGATGATGTATTTCCAGAGCGGATAGCGGTTCATGGGGACAGTGAGAAGTGATGAGTGGAGGGGAGTAGCAAGAAGTGAAGAAGCGGGCGTCTGGTTTCACGCCTCACTTCTCGCTTCGGTTTCCTCACAGGTTTTTCAGCGTGCCTTTTGGCAAGACCATTGCGATGGCCGGCTTTTGAATCTGGATTTCGACTTTCTCGGCAATTTCGACGGAAATGAAGTCATCACCAACCTTGGTGATGCGGCCAGCCATGCCGCCCTGGGTGACGATCTCATCGCCTTTGCCCAGCCCGTCGATCAATGCCTTGTGTTCCTTGGCCTTTTTCATTTGCGGCCGAACCATCAGAAAATAGAGCACGGCAAACATCAGAATGATGGGAAGAAACTGCATGACACTGTCCATCGGGCCGGCAGCGGCGGCAGTTTGAGCGTAAGCGTTGCTGATCAGCACATTAGTCTCCTAGATAAAACGTAATAAGTGGGGAAGCGTCAGAAAATAAGCGGGCTATTGTATCACTCTGGTTTGCTCGCTGCGCCCGGAATGGAAGCGGGCAACCGTCGCGGCAAGCGTACCTGCAGCAATGGCTTCGCGCAGTTCACACATCAATATCTGGTAGTAGTGCAAGTTGTGGATGGTGTTGAGTTGAGCGCCGAGAATTTCGCCGATGCGGTGCAGGTGATGCAGGTAGGCGCGCGAGAAATTGCGACAGGTGTAGCACTCGCAACCTTCATCCAGCGGTCGCGGGTCTTTCTTGTATTGCGCGTTCTTGATCTTGATGTCGCCGTAGCGGGTGAACAGGTGGCCGTTGCGCGCGTTGCGCGTCGGCATCACGCAGTCGAACATGTCGACACCCGCCTGTACGCCGTTGACCAGGTCTTCTGGTGTGCCGACACCCATCAGGTAGCGCGGCCTGTTTTGCGGCAATCGTGGCGCGATGTAGGCAAGAACCCGTTCCATTTCTTCCTTGGGTTCGCCGACCGAAAGGCCACCGATGGCAAATCCGTTGAAGTCAATATCCGTAAGCCCGGCCAAGGACTCGTCACGCAGTTCCTCGTGCATCCCGCCCTGCACGATGCCGAATAGCGCGTTGCTGTTCTCCAGCCGGTTATGTTCGTCGCGCGAACGTTGCGCCCAGTGTAGCGACAGTCGCATCGATTTGGCGGCTACATCGAAACTGGCGGGGTAGGGTGTGCATTCGTCAAAGATCATCACGATGTCGGAGTTCAGCGTGTGCTGAATTTGCATCGAGACTTCGGGCGTCAGGAAAAGCTTGTCGCCATTGATCGGCGAGGAGAACTTGACGCCTTCCTCGGTAATCTTGCGCAGCGCACCAAGCGAAAAGACCTGGAAACCACCCGAATCGGTGAGGATCGGCTTGTCCCAGCCCATGAATTTGTGCAGGCCATTGTGCGCAGCGATGACTTCCAGGCCCGGGCGCAGCCAGAGGTGGAAGGTGTTGCCGAGGCAGATCTGCGCACCGATCTCGTTCAGATCACGCGGCGTCATGGCTTTGACCGTTCCGTAGGTGCCGACCGGCATGAAAACGGGCGTTTCGATAACGCCGTGGGCAAGGGTGAGGCGGCCGCGACGGGCCGCGCCGTCGGTGGTAAGGAGTTCAAATTGCATTAATTTAGTCCTTCAAGAAGCATGGCATCGCCGTAGCTGAAAAAACGGTAGCTGTTAGCAACGGCGTGTAGATAGGCGGCGCGGATGTTGTCGCTGCCGGCGAAAGCCGAGACCAGCATGAGCAGGGTTGATTTCGGCAGGTGAAAATTGGTGATCAGGCGATCCACCACGCGGAACGAGTAACCCGGCGTAATGAAGATGTCGGTTTCGGCCGCTCCAGCACGCAGTTCGCCACTTTGTGCGGCCGCTTCCAGTGCACGCAAGCTGGTGGTGCCGACGGCAATGACACGACCGCCGCGGGCGTGAGTACGGGCGACGGCCTCGACAGTGGCTTGCGGAATATCGAAACGTTCCGAATGCATGTGGTGTTCGGCAAGATTATGAACGCGCACCGGCTGGAAGGTACCAGCGCCCACGTGCAGCGTCAGCCAGGCGAGTTCGGCGCCGCGTTCGGTGAGCTGCGCCAGCATGGCATCGTCGAAGTGCAATCCAGCCGTAGGTGCGGCCACGGCGCCGAGGTGGCGGGCAAACACCGTCTGGTAGCGCGTTTCGTCATCCGTTTCAGCGTTATGCGTGATGTAGGGCGGTAGCGGCAGATGGCCGTGCTGCTCGATCAGCGTGTACAAATCCCCGTCGCCAGCCAGTTCGAGGGCAAAAAACTCGGACTGTTCTCCGGTGCGGCCTGTTACGGTCAGCGAAAAAGCATTCTCGATAATGATCCGGCTGCCTGGCTTTGGCGATTTGCTGGCGCGAATCTGGGCGATGGCGTGGCGGCGATCAACAATGCGCTCGATCATCACCTCGATCTGGCCACCACTTTCTTTCTGCCCGAACAGCCGCGCCCGGATCACCCGCGTATCGTTGAAAACGAGCAGATCGCCAGGTTTGATGAGTTGTGGAAGTTCGGAAAATTGCCGGTCGTGGAGCATGCAATTGTCCAGATGAAGCAAGCGGCTGGCGGTGCGCTCCGCAGCCGGGTGCTGGGCAATCAGCTCGGGCGGAAGATGAAAATCAAAGTCGTCAAGAGTAAGCATTGGAAAAAATGTCGGTGAAGCCGCTTGTCGGCTGGTTACGAATCGAGGATAATTCGGCCTCCTTCGGTTCGTCTCTTGCGAACCGCTGCCCCGATGGCGGAATCGGTAGACGCACGGGACTCAAAATACGTTAGCAAAGAAGGAATTGTAGTAGAAAAGCGTAATAAAATCAATTTGTTGTGCGGTAATTGAAAGTTTCCGCAAAACTGAGTTGAAACCGCGTTGAAAAGAATTGCCCCGATGGCGGAATCGGTAGACGCACTGGATTCAAAATCCAGCGCCGCAAGGCGTGCCAGTTCGACTCTGGCTCGGGGCACCATCGAATAGTCCAAAACAAGCCCAATCGGTGCCTGCCGTTTGCAGACTATTCCAGCACTTCCCCTCAGTTTTCCGTCGTAACGCCGGTGGCGACATTCCTACTCACGGGTATCACGCTCGATACCTTGCGAACGAACGTGACGGTGTCGGACAACGAGGCGGACGAGCAAATGAATCAGGCTCGGCAACGATTTTTCTTTCCATCAACAAGCGATCCAAAAAGTGCCGCTTGAACTCCATCATTAAACACTAAATTGACGGTAAGTGCCTTATTGAGGGCAGTCTGTTGGGCGTGTAAGTCTTTTTTGTGTAAATGGTCATTTGGCAGGAAACTACCGAGCCTCAAGGAGCAATGATCATCGCAAAGAAAGCTGTATGTGAGCTAAGTTTGTAAAGCGGATCAGGAGAAGGGGCAAAGGCTGGGTCTAGGAGGTGAAGCCGTACCAGCATTAGATACCGACTCCTCAGCTAACATGGAGTATGTAAGTGCATCCTTACTCAGGAGCAATTTACAGAAGGGAATCAAGAAATGAACAAGGCGGTACCGCGAATGCTCGGCTTGGCCAGCCTGTTCGTCTTGGGCTACTTTGCGCTGTCACTGGTCTCCAACATCGCACAGTTGGCGAGCCTTGTGGACAGCGCGCTGCCGGGCGCGGGGCAAGTCGTCTTCTGGTGCCTGGCCCTGGTATTCGCTGGCTTGCTGCTGACACCGGTGGTGATCTATTTCAAGCTGCCGAAACCGCTCATTCCGCCCAATGACGACTCACCAGTAGCACAAGAAATCTACCAAAGCGCCTTGCGCGTTCAATTGCGGAAGAATCCGCTGCTGACGGATGTTCAGCTTGAAACGAATGACCAAGTTCCAGCTGCGCTCACAAAACTGGGAGTAGAGGCCGACAGAATCGTCAA
>JAIFNM010000269.1 GCA_020047725.1 Betaproteobacteria bacterium | reverse complement strand
TTCGCCTTTTTTCAACCCGCCCAGACGATAGTGGAAAGCAATCCGCTGCAAGAGCTGGCGTACTTCCGGACGATTCAGCTTTTCGTCCAGTTCCGGCTGCCCGAACAGGACAATTTGCAACAGTTTGCGCTTCTCGGTTTCCAGATTGGAGAGCAGGCGCAAGGCTTCCAGCGTTTCGACAGGCATTGCCTGTGCTTCGTCAATGCAGACCACCACCCGCTTTTTGGCCCGCGCATGATTCAGCAACAAAAGATTAATTCGCCGTACCAGATGGTACTGATCCAGCTCAGTAACGTCTTTGATACCTAACTCTTCAGCCAGCGCCAAAAACAGGGTTTTTGCGTCAAGGTTGGGATTGGGCAGATACGCCGTGACCCAGTCATCATCGAGCGTTTGCAGCAGTCGCCGGCAAAGCAACGTCTTTCCGGTACCGACTTCACCACTGATCTTGACAAAGCCCTCACCCTCGTTGAGGGCCAGCAGCAGGGTATTGAGCGCTTCCTGGTGGTACTGGACGGAATAGGTGAAACTGGTGTCCGGCGTGATGCCGAACGGCATCTCGGTGAGACCGAAATGTTTCAGATACAACGCGAACCTCGCTCCATTACTGCCCGGCCGGGCGAGCCAAGCGCGGATCGAGTTGCTGGACGCGAGTTTGCGTCTCGGCTAGATCGTCCTTCCAGCTCGAATCGTTGTGAATGATAGTTGGCTTGATGAGGATCACCAGTTCGCTCTTTTCGAGAAGGCTGTTGCGCGCCCCAAACAACAAGCCAAAACCAGACGAAGCAGTGGTCCCGGGCAAGCCGTTGGCATCGGATGACTGTTTCTGTTTCATCAAGCCTCCGATAGCGACGATGTTGCCGTCCTGTACCCGCACGATGCTGTCCGTTTCGTTAACCGTACTGCTCGCGAGAGGCAACGTATAGGTTCCAATCTGCGTTCCAAGATTGACTATCTTCTGCTTCTCGGTGACGGTACTGATCGATGGATGCACGTGCAAAACGACGTTGTTTTCGCCATCAATCTGCGGGGTTACATCGAGTGATATTCCAGAAAAGAATGGCTGCAAGTTGATTGTCGGTGCCGTAGGCGTCGTACTTCCGTTGCTATTGGTTGTCGACGACGAGGAAGTCACACCCGTCACGTAAAAATCATCAGTTCCAACCTTGAGGATGGCCTTCTGATTATTGATTGTCGCGATGCGCGGACTCGACAACACTTGTACGTTACCTTGTGTTTCCAAGAAGTTGAGCAAAGCGGCGAAATTTGCAGTCTGCAGGGCGAGACCGAAGATGCCTTGTCCAAGAGACGACGCTGCAATGGAACCAGCCGTAGCCGCTGTTTTCGTTGAAACCGAAAGGCCGTCGGAGGTGATCGCTCCACTGGTATTGACCGTCGTTCCTGGATTAACCGAACCGACAGCGTATCGACTGTTCCGAGCGCTGGAGCCAAACGACGCCCAGTTCACCCCGGACTGAAACTCCTCACTCAGGCTGACCTCAAGAATCTTAGCCTCGAGCATGACCTGACGCTCGACAATCAGCTGCGTCATTTTCAGGTAGTTCTCGACGTTTCGAATGTCAGCCGGAAACGCCTTGATCAGAACCACGCCCGACCCTCCATTGACGATGACAGCTCGCCCATCGGCAGAGCCGACGATACTCGTCAAGGCCTTGTTGATCTCACTCCAGAAATCGGAATCCTGCGATGTCGAAATCTGGGCACTCGGCTGCACCACAACTGTGCTACCAGACGAAGAGGGATTTGAAGCCGTAGACGAATTCGATGTCGAACCCGAATTACTCGACTGCATCATGAGCGACCCCGATGAGACTCGGATATCGGATTGCCCTTGCCGCTTCCCGGCCAGGTAGTTGATCTGAAATAGCCGCGTCTGCAAGGTATTTGGCTGGATGAAGATCCGCGTTCCCTGGAACTTGAACTCATAACCATAGAGTTCGCGCAAGGTCTCCAAAGACTCGCGTACCGTAACGCTCTTCAGGTTGACCGTGACATTACCCGCTACTTCAGGTGCCACCAGCATGCTGTAACGCGTTCCACTAACCAGCGCCATGAACACCTGCGCCGCAGGCGCGTTGCTCACGGCCAGATCGAACTTCGGTTCGACGCTTTTTGCCGAATCCGGCAGATCAAGCTGCATGGGCGGCAGCATCGCTTGACTGAGCGCGTCATCCAGGCTTTTCGGCTTGGCCGCCACAGCACCCTGCATTTCCTGCCCGATGCGGTCGAAGGTTCCGCCCGGCGCCTTCTGGTGCGTGGCACAGCCGGCGACTAGCAGCGGCATCAGCGCAGCCAACAGAATCAATCTGAACTTCATGGTTTACCCCCACTCTGCGCACGTCCGGCGGCAGGCGATTTCGTAATGATGTTTGTTTTCTCGATACCCGGCGTCAGCATCAGGCGCTCGATTCCGGCCGGTCCTTCCAGAACGGCTTCCTTTTCGGTCAGCTTGATCAGCCGACTCTCGCCGTACAATTCGCCCAATCTGACCTGCTTGCCGCCGATAACGGCAACCGGCTTACCCTTCTTCGGGATCACAACCGACTGTAACACGGGCTCGGTTTCCGCCAACGCATCCAGCGTCGGCGCCGACAGCCCTGCAGGCGGCCGGGTCGGATCGGAAAGCGCCCCCTGCGCCTGCGCCCCCCCCATTACGACGCTGAGCACCAAAAGAAAAAACAAGCGACAAACGGGCATCAGACGATCAGCCATGCTCGATCCAGACTCAAGGTAAATACGGTCAGCGTCAACACCAGTTTCGGATGATTCTCGGCAGACAGGGCGACGCTGCTCCATAACAGCTTCAGCTTCGACTGTTCCAACCGCTCCAGATAAGCAGACAGTTCCTGGTAACTGCCCTCCAGCTTGATCTCGACACCATGCTTGAACAGCCCGGAGGACGAATTCACCGGTTTCTCGACGGCCTTTGCCGCTGCGTCCGGCACCACGCTCTTCTCAAGCAAAGGTGCGACCGGCAGGGTCTTCAGGGCCAGCAAGCGCAAACCCGTCTTGCGCCCGATCATTTCCTCCAGCAAGCCAGCCATTCGTTGCGGCGGGACCAGCGTGGTCTCCATGACCTCCAGGCGACCGGCCAGTTCGCTCAATTGTGTCCGCAGGCCATCGAGCTCAGCACGTGCGGCCACATCAGGGTCCGGGCTCGACGCCTGCAGGGCTACACTCTGCGCCTGGGTACTGGAGATCAGCGCCCGAGACTCCGCCACACTGCGTTCTGCCAGTTGCGCACGCTTCAGCGCCGGTTCTAAAAACAGGCTATAGCCGATCAGGACGATCCCGCCAAGCACCGCCGCCGCAACCAGCCAGCGCTCTCGTAATTGCAGCGCATCATAGCGCGCGGCCAATTTTAGCCATTGATTCTTCATGGCTTCACCCCGGTTCGCGAGAGCCCATCTGCGCCGCCCGCATTTTCCGAGCGCAACACAAATTCAGCATAGCGCGGCAACTTGAGCAGCGGCTGAAGGGCCGCATTCAAGGGCTTGGCGGCAACGGTCGGTTCCTCTTTTTGCACATCGGGTTCTACGTCGCGCATCTCCAGCGCAGCGAAACGTCGCCCCTTGAATACGGGTTCACTGCTAAGACGCTGCACATAGGCCGGCAAACGGGCCGGATCAAGCAAGCGCCCGCGAATCTCGATCTCCTCGCCGCCTTGAATGACCGAAAACCCGGTCAGCCACAAATCGCTTTGCGTTTGCCGCGCAAACCCGGTCATGTACGCGGAGAAGCCGGAGGTATTACCCAGCTTGCCCGAATCCAGAACATCCATGACCTCCTTGCGCGCCGCCAGCATCGCCTTGGCAACATCGATCTCAGTCGTCAAGGCAGGCGAGACCTTGCGCTCGGCCATCAACTTGCTCAGTGCGACCAGCTTTTCCTGCTCTTCGCCCTGCTGTTTCCTGACCGTGGCTTCCACTTCGCTCTTCTTATCGGCATCCGACCGCACCCACATCGCCAGAGCCGTCATCAAGACCAGCAGGAGCAACGCACAAATCCCGAGATTGCGCGCCGTCGCAAGGTCATGACGCGGCCGCAGGCGGGCTTCGTAGAGATTGATCTGCTGGCTCAAGCAGGCACCTCGTCAAAGCGTAGCGCTGCACCGATGGCCAATAGATTCTTAGCCTGGAACTGCGGATTTTTCAACTCGGGGACGGACGGGAAACTCATCACGGCGGAGAGGTCCATCGCCTTGACCGGCACGTAGGTGTTCTCACCCAGTTCAACAGCCAGGTTCTCAACGTCCGGGTAGCACGCCAGAACCACCTTTGAAATCGGAATGTGGCTGTACTGGCGGTCGAAATTGTCCAGGCTGCGCTGAAGCTCAAGCACCAGCCGCTCCTTGACCCGCGAACGCTGATCGGCATCGCTCCCGTTCAACTGAAGCGTGCTGGTCTCGCCGCGCCGCACGGCGATCAACTCACCGTGAAAGGTCAGCGTCAGCATCATTCCACCCTCGTCGATACGCAGAAACGCCAGCCCCCGGTTTTCATCCTCCAGCAAGGCGGCCACATTGCGCTGCGCCAATTCGGGAATATCGACGACGGCCAGCGGAATCCTTGCCTCTTCAAACACCGCGACGCGTGCCAGGACAGCCTTCTCGGCAGCCGACACGACCATCACCCCCGCCGAACGCCCCGGCGGCATTCCGATGCTCGGGATATCGAGAACGTCGATGCAGGCATTCTCAACCGGATAACTCACCATTTCCTTGATCGCCCAGCGCAATGCTTCCTTGCGCTCTTCCACATGAACGGTCGGCGCATCGAGCTGCGTGACGTTGTACTCCGCATCGCCCAGCAGCGTCGTGCAGGCGTAGGACTTGAGCTGACGCGCGACGCGCAGGCGCTGCAAGGCTTCGACTTCGCTTTTCTCAACGGCGAAGCTATCGAGCAACTTGACCTCCGGCCGCGAGCCGGCGCTGCGAACAACATGCGCGAGCGTCAGCCGACCGCTCTGCGGAAGCAGCGCCAGCCAGCCTAGTTTGCGTTGTGCGGAAAAAATCGAACGCATCGCGCGACCTTTTTTACATTTTAGTTTAAAGATACCGGTTAAGCCGTTAAATAACAATGATTTTCTACAGAAAATTCGTCGTATAAGCCACTTCGCCTCACTATCCACTCACCACGCTGTTGCGCTGAGTTATTTCAACTCTTTGGCGCCACCCTCTTAATGAGCAAAACCCCCACCATGCCCCCCTTAGCGGCCCTTCGATTGGTTTTGGAACGCTCCCTACGGCCCAGCGCAGGCCGCGCCATCCCATTCGCAGAAGGATACAGCAACACGTTCGCGCTCGACAAAGCCGGGGCCGCTTTGGGAAGCGCCATTGCTCGCCGTCGCGACAATCTGGAATACCCGAATCACGCGTGTCGCCGGCGCCCCTGCCACTTCTTTTTGCCCTTCACCGTAGTCTCTCGATACACAAGCCACCGTTACGTTAAAGTCGCTATAGTCAGGATGAACCCAGGTTTGCGAAGCACAGCTATTGTTTTTCAATGCCCGGTAAAGCGCCCATTCTGTACCGACATAGGCGGCCTGCCAGGCGCGCGCTGACTGGATGTCCTGCGCCGACGCCAGTTGCTGCCCGGTAGAGAAGGTCGTAATACCCGCGGCGAGAGCAGCCAGGATGACCAGCACCATGATCGCCGCAATCGCTCCAAAACCCCGCTGATCTGTAATCATGGCACGTTGCTCACATGCGCACCGGAGGTCAAAGCCACCCTTTCATCGCCGTCCAGCAACTGAAGGGTTATTGAGACAAAACCGGATTGCTGAGTTGCGCCTTGCGTATCACTATAGACAAAGCTGCAGCCAGGCGAACCGGGCAGATCGGGAGCAACACGCTGGGCAATAGTCACTCCAGTGACCGGACAAGCAGCACCACCGGAAAACGCCTTGGTCGCTCGCTGCAGTTCCGTTCCATTGCAAATATAGAACACCCGTTGCTCGTTCTGGTCGACGACAAAAAACCGCCCACCGTCATAGCCAGACGGAAATTGCTTGGCGGCTGTCAGGACGATTCTGCCGGTGCCGACGGTGAGGCCACCGGGCGCCGGGGGCGTTGCCCAGCTTTGCACAGCAGCGCGCGTTGGGCTACCGGGTTCGACATAGATATCGGCGGTGTTCTGGTTGGCGATGACGAGAAAATCATTGGCTAGCGGGGTGGCTGAAAGCGTTGATAGCACATCGAAACTAACATCGACACCGGTACTGTCAAGCGGATCGGAATTGGCATTTACGGTATCCGTAATCTGGCGATAAAGCCCGCCGGTCTTCGCAGGGACGAA
>JAIFNM010000057.1 GCA_020047725.1 Betaproteobacteria bacterium | reverse complement strand
CAAACTGTGTCATCACCCTGACCTATATCGCCACTCTTGCCACTCTCGGCACGCCCGAAACTTTTACCGACACCATTCCTCAGGGGGGTGTGACCAATACCGACCTGAGCATCATCAGCAACTCGGCTGCTCATAGTGTTACGGTGGTCGATCAACTGATTATTGGCAAGACGCATAACCCGGTCATCGTCGCTCCCGGCAATCCGGTGCAATACACGGTGACGGTCAGCAACTACGCGGCGACTGTGCTCACCAACGTGCGCGTTACCGATGTGCTGCCTACAGGCATGATTGCCCTGCCCAGCAGCCCGGCGGCGCCTGCCCTTTCAGGCGCCGGGTGCAGCACCCTGACGCACGATATTCCCGCCCTGCCGGCCAGCACGGCCACGCCTCATTTCTCTATCGGTACGGTGCCGGCCGGCAGTGGCCCTAACGCCGGCGTGTGTACCATCACTTTCTGGGCACAAGCACCGACCAGCGGCTCCGGCATAATCACCAACACGATCGGTGCCGCCGGTGTCTGCAACAACAACGGCGCAGGCCCTATCTGCAACTTCAGCGCTTCTCCTGGCGTCAGTTCGACCCTGTCCAGCGTACTAACAGTGAGCAAGGCGTTCAATCCCAACAGTGCGTCTGAAGGCACGGTGTCCCAGCTTACCGTAACCTATACCAACCTGTCGGCGCAGCCCATGACGGGTGCCAGTTTTATCGACAACCTGCCGATCGGAAGCACCGGCCTGCAACTGGTGTTGGCCAATCCGGCTAATGCCTCGAGCACCTGTAGCGGCGCGATCCTTACCGCCACGCCAGGTGCCTCCAGCGTCAGCATGAGCGGCGCAACGATACCTGCTCGTGCAACGAATGGCACCGGTGCCAACGGCACCTGCGTACTCAAGGTCGATGTGACTGGCGCGGCTGGCCTTTATACCAATACGTTACCCCTCGGAGCGATTACCGCCACTGAGACGCTGGCGGATACCACGACCCGGCTGGCATCCAGCCCCGGCCCGGTGACTAGCAATCTCACCTTCAACTCGTCACTAACGGCGAGCAAGTCCTTTTCGCCTACCGTGATCCAGAGCGGCGGGACGTCCACTGTCACTATTCGTCTCGGCAACGTTGGGACGGGAACCTTGAACAGCGTCAGCGTCATCGACCCGCTGCCAGCCAACATGACCGTGGCAAATCCCAGCAATGCTCATACGACTTGTGGTGGCACGACAGCGATTATCGCTACGGCAGGAGCGTCCAGTGCGACCCTGAGCGGGGCAGTGATTCCGGCCAGTGGTCAGTGCGATTTTGTCTTTGATGTCAAAGGCACAGGCGGCGCCAACTGGGTAAACAATATTCCTGCCGGCAATATCACCGCGGCGGGCGGAGTGCGAAACATTTCCATCGTAAGCGCCACCCTGAACAACAACGCGACGGGGGCTCTCACCGTCACCAATAGTACGTCGCCGAACAGCCTTACTGCGCCAGGCCAGACGAGTGTGCTGACCATCAGCTTCAATAACTCCGGCGCGTTGCCACTCTCCAACCTCAACCTGACCGACTACTTCACCACCGATGGTACTGCGGGCGGTGCACTTTCAGGCATGCGCGTGGCGACCGCGCCGGGCACGACCACTTGTCCCGGCGGCGTCGTCACTGCTGTCGTTGATGGCACTTCGGTATCGCTTGCCGGGGCAACCCTGGCAGCGGGTGCCAGTTGCGTCAACGTCACGTTGCGCACGGTAGGGACGGTGCAGAACGTCATCCCGGCCAGTGCTGTAACAACGGCGCAGGGCGTGACCAATACCTTGCCAGCCACCACGAGCCTGTCAGCCCTTGCCAATATCGGGGTCACCAAACAATTTATCCCGACGGTCATCAAACCCGGTCAGCGGGCCCGTTTGCGGCTCACGTTCATCAATCCGCTCGCCCTGCCGCTAACCAACCTCGCCGTTACCGATACGCTGCCTGCCGGTCTCACCGTGCCGGCAGGCCCCAGCCCCTTTACGGACTGTGCTGGCGCCACCGTTTCCGCGCCCACTGCCGGCAGCGTGGCGGTCAGCAATGGCAACATGCCGGCGGCGATTGGTGGCGTTTCCGCGACTTGCGTCGCAGAAATTGATGTTTATGCAGTTGCTGTTGGAACCTTCAACAATGTCATTGGCGCCAACACGGTTACCAGCACCGTCGGTGGGGGTCCGGCATCAAACCCGATTCCCGCGACAGCAACACTCTATGCCCGCGATCCAGTAGTCATTGCTAAGGCATTTAGTCCGAATCAGATTACTCCAGGTGGCATTTCTACCCGGTGGCATTTCTACCCTGACCATCACGCTGACTAACCCCAACATTATTCCGCTGACAGCCGCGGCGCTGACCGACAACTTGCCTGTCAATGTGGCTGTCGCGCCCACACCAGTTGCCTCCACCACCTGCGGCGGAACCGTCACAGCGGTAGCCTCGGCGACCAGCGTTTCCCTTGCCGGCGGCACCATTCCGGCCGCTGGTTCCTGTCAGATACGCATGAATGTGGTGAGCAACGTCTCCGGCGTCTACACCAATACCATTCCGGCCAGCCAACTGACGACCGTCGAGGGGATCACCAACGAGAACCCGGCCAGCGACGTGCTCACGGTTTCCAATCCGCCCACGATTACCAAACAGTTCAGTCCAGGGGTGATTCCGGCGGGAGGTACCTCCACCCTGACGATTACCCTCGGCAACACCAACTCCTCGGCAATGACGCTAAGCTCAATCCTGACGGATACGCTGCCGACGGCGCCGGGCAATGTCTTGGTGGCTGGGACCCCCAATGTTCAGAAGACCTGCCCCGGTGCAGTCATTGCCGGGGCTGGCGCAGGGACGGTCAGCTATGCCAGCGGTGCACAGATTCCGCTGGGCGGTTGCACCATCAGCGTGGATGTCACTGCTGCCACCCCGGGTACGCATAACAACACCATTCCCGCAGGAGCGCTGCAAACCACCCTGGGCAACAATCTGCAACCCGCCAATGCAAGTCTGATGGTGAGCGCCCTGGGCTACATTTCTGGCAAGGTGTTTCAGGACAATAACGTCACGCCCAACGGCACGTTTGAGAGTGCCTCGGATACTGCCATCAGCGGCATCACGATCGAACTTCTCAATGCCGCCAATGCGGTAGTCGCTACCACGACGACCGACATCACCGGCAACTACAGTTTTTCCGGCCTCGCTGCCGGCACTTACTCGGTACGCGAGCCGACGCAACCTACAGGCACGGTTAACGGCATTACGACTGCCGGCACTATTTCCGGCAGCGGCGGTGGTGCTGCCGGTAGCGCGACGGCGATAGGAAGCACGCCTAGTGCGGTTGCCAATATCATTCTTGGGGGTGTCGCCCAGATAGATGGCTCACCCAATAACAACTTCGCCGAAGTGGTTCTCTCTAGCATTGCCGGTACCGTGTTCCTCGACCAGAACAACAACGGCACGCAACAAGGCGCCGATACCGGCATTGCTGGCGTTACCGTGGAGTTGCAGAACGTTGCCAATACGGTCATTGCCACCACAACGACCGACGCTACCGGAGACTACAGCTTTACGGGCCTTGCGCCAGGCACCTATTCGGTGCGCGAGCCGAGTCAGCCCACAGGCACGTCTAACGGCATTACCACGCCTGGTGCGGTAGCCCATGGAGGAACAACGGGTATCGCGACAGCGATCGGTACGCTACCGAGCCGCATCGCCAGCCTTATCCTGCCGCCCAATACGGCATCCACCGGCAACAACTTCGCCGAGATTCCGAATGGCCGCACGCTTTCCGGCACGGTCTTCCTCGACTACAACAACAACGGCGTCATCAATGGCTCCGACCACGGTATCGGCGTACAGACGGTCAATCTTACCGGTGTCGATATCAACACCAATGCAGTCACGCGTTCCACCACGACCGCTTCTGACGGAACTTACAGTTTTAGCGGACTGCCCGAAGGCACCTATGCGGTGACGCAACCCGCGCAGCCTGCCGGTACAACCAACGGCATCACTTCCGCCGGCAGCACTGGCGGCGCAGTCACGACACCCAGCGTCATTTCTGCAATCAGCCTTGTCGGCGCGAACACGGTCTCGGCCAACAACAATTTTGCTGAAGTGCCCGGCCCCGCAGCAGACCTTGCCATTGCCAAGACGCATTCTCCAGCGAGTTTTGCGCAGGCCAGCAGCAGCGGGTACTACACGATTACCCCGAGCAACATCGGCACGGTCGCGACCAGCGGCACGATTAGCATCGTCGACACCCTGCCGCCCGGTATCACGGTCGCAACAGCGGCGACCGGCGCGGGTTGGACCTGTGCCGGCGCGGTTGGCGCAAGCGTGGTGACTTGCACCTCGACGACGGTCATCGCGGCAGGCGCTACCGGCAATCCAATCACCCTGCGGGTCGCTGTAGCCGCCGGCCTTGCCGGACAAGTCCTGACCAATACCGCCGTTGTTTCCGGCGGCGGAGAACCGCCCGGTTTTGATGGCAACAACACCGCCACCGATCCAACAACGATTGCTACCGCCGCAGCGGTTCAGGGGCACGTCTGGCTCGACCGATCGCACACCCGGAAATTCTCCGATCCGTTGTCGATTCCCCAGTTGGGCTGGATCGTGGAGCTGCTTTTGAACGGCACTCAGGTCGCCGCAACGACAACCGATGCCGCAGGTGCGTACTCCTTCACCGGGCTGGCGCCGGGTACCGGCTACCAGATTCGCTTCCGTCACCCAACGACCGGGCTGATTTTTGGCAATGCGGTTCCTAACGAAGATTTGACGACCAAGGCCTATACCAGCGGTGTGACGAATGCCAACAACCCGGCCGGCGCAGTGACTACCGACGGCACGCTGAGCAACCTGACGCTCCTGGCGGGCACGACCACGGTCGAGCAGAGCCTGCCACTCGATCCGGCCGGCGTTGTCTATGACGCGGTCACACGGCAACCGGTTGCCGGCGCGGTGGTGACCATTAGCGGCCCCGGCGGATTCAATCCGGCCCTGCATCTGGTCGGAGGTCTGGCGTCAATTACCACTGCTGCGGATGGGGCGTATCAGTTCCTGCTCAATCCGACTGCGCCCAACGGTGTTTACACACTCACCGTGACGACTTACCCAGCAGGCTATCTCCCTGCGCCTTCAACAATGATTCCGGTTTGCGCGGGAACCCTCGCTGTTGGCGCCGCGCCCAATCCGGCCTTGATTCAGAGCGGCAACTTTGCGCCTGCGCTTGGCGTTGCCGCACACAATCCGGCCGCCTGCCAGGGAATCGTCGGTGGCGGTTCGGCAACCACGCAGTATTTCGCAAGCTTCAACCTTACCCTCGGCCTCTCTGCCAATATGGTGAATAACCACATCCCCCTCGACCCGATCCTGGGCGGTGCGATCGTCATGAGCAAGACAACGCCGATGACCACGATCAGCAAGGGCGGATTGGTTCCCTACACAATCACGGCAACCAACACGCTGGCTGCGGCTCTTTCAAACATCAACGTCGTAGATCGTATTCCGGCTGGTTTCCGTTATCGCAGTGGTTCGGCAAGCTTGAATGGCGTAGTGCGCGAGCCGGTTGTTACCGGTCGCGATCTGACGTGGGCCGGGCAGACTTTTGCCGCCGGCGAACGCAAAACATTCCGCATGGTTCTGGTGGTCGGCGCAGGTGTCGGCGAGGGTGAATACACCAATCAGGCCTGGTCGCTGAACAGCCTGGTTAATTCGCTGGTTTCGAACATCGCCAGTGCGACCGTGCGTGTCATTCCGGATCCCACTTTCGACTGTTCAGACATCATCGGCAAGGTTTTTGACGACAAGAATGCAAATGGCTATCAGGATGAGAGCGAGTTGGGAATCCCCAACGTACGTGTGCTTACAGCGCGTGGCTTGCTGGTTACAACGGACGCCGAAGGACGTTTCCACGTGGCCTGCGCAGCCATTCCACAAGCGGATCACGGTTCCAATTTCGTGATGAAGCTGGATGAGCGGACCTTGCCTTCCGGTTACCGGCTGACAACTGAGAACCCGCGCGATGTTCGGGTTACTCGCGGCAAGATGGTAAAGCTCAACTTTGGCGCCACCGTTCATCGCGTAGTACGTCTCGAATTAACGGCAGCAGCGTTCACCGAAGGAACGGAACTGGCGGCGCAATGGGCCGACAAGCTTGAAACCGTGCTGGCGCAACTCAGGGATCGTCCCTCCGTGCTGCGGATTTCCTACAGCGGTGGTGGCGATCAGGGCAAGGCTCGCCTCAATCACGTGGCAGCAAACATCAAGGCACTTTGGCAGCGACAGAACGATAGGGATAAAGAGAAGGACGTGACCCATCCACTTGTAATTGAGACCGAGCTGGAGGGCGCGAAATGAAAGCATCTACGATCAGAAAGACCGCGCTCGCCGTCGCCCTCGGCGTGATGTTCGCCCCCGCGTGTGCGACGAATGAAGACTCAGGAAAGCGGGTGGACAATGCGCGCGTTGATCTCCATGAAACACCGATGCCGTCGGAGATCCAGCCGGGTTTTTCCTATCCGCTACCGTCAGGTGTGAGCCTGGTTGAGGCCCAGGCGATGCGTGCCGCTTCCAGCAAATTGCCAACGGTTCCGGCGCAGACCAAACAGACCATATCCGACACGCTTGGCAACGGCTCGTTCTTTGCGTCCGGAAGTGCCGAATTAACCGAGCTGGCACATCAGGCTCTGAGGGCTTTTGCTGCTCCCTATCAGGGCAAACCAGGTCTCAGTTTATCGGTCATCGGCCATACCGATAACCAGCGCCTGTCAGCGAGATCAAGAATGGTTTTCGGCAACAACCAGGGGCTCTCGGAAGCGCGCGCTCTGGCCGTCGCTGATTTCCTGCGCCGTGAGCTTGACTTGCCGGCCAGTGCGACCGCGATAGCGGGCAAGGGAGAATCGGTACCCGTCGCCACCAACACGACCCCGGAGGGCATGGCTAAAAACCGGCGTGTCGAAGTTCAGGTTTGGCATGACGTGGTTACCACGATAGTTCCTGCCGTTGTTCCGCTTGCCATCCGTGTGCCGTGTGCGCCTGTAGAGGCAGCTGCCACTGAAGTGCCTTTCCGTGTCACTGTCGATGGCGAGCCGCTCAATCTTGACGAATCACCGCTAGAGGCAGATCGCCAGCGGTGCACCGACGTGGCGCTGGAAAAGGCCGACATCCAGGTGCGCTACGATAGCCTGGCGATGAGTCCGGCATTGAATGCCTGGGCGACACCGAATGGTGTACTGCGCGGTTCGGCGGTGGAATTCCGTGCCTGGACCAACTATCTGCCATGGATCAAGAAAGCGGAACTGCGAATATTCCGCCCCGGTCAGCAGGTCCAGGAGAACCCGCTGCTCATTCTTCCGGTGAGCTGGACAGGGGCAATCCAATGGACGGTACCCGCGGATGCGCGCGAGGAGCAGTTTTTCTACCTGCTGCGTGTCTATAACAATGAAGGCCAATTTGACGAAAGCAGCCTCAAGCCGCTAACGTTGCTGGCTCACCAAAAGCCGGTTTCCGATGCCGACGCTGAGGAGCGCGAGCGACTGACCGGCTACGGCGAGAACAGCCTTGCACTGCGAAACATTCCGGTTTCCGGCGGTACGGTGACGGTCAATGGACGTAATCTCAAGCCAGGGCAGACAGTCGAAGCCCTGGGGCTGGCGTTGCCGGTTGATCCGGCGGGCAAGTTCGCCATCAAGCAGATTTTGCCTTCCGGGCCGAATACGGTCGAGATCAAGCTTGGCAATCCGGATGGTTCCTCGACGAGTTTCCGGCGCAATCTTACGATTCCAAAGGATGACTGGTTCTACATTGCAATCGGCGATCTTACCGTCGGCAAGAATAATGTCTCCGGTCCGGCCGCGCTGGTAAGCAACGACACCCAGCACTACGACGACAATGTTTATGTTGATGGTCGGGGCGCTTTCTATCTTAAAGGCAAAATCAAGGGCGAATGGCTCCTGACAGCTGCGGCCGATACGCGTGAGCAGCCGCTTGGCGACTTGTTTACCAACTTCTCCTCAAAAGATCCGCGTTACCTGCTGAGAAACATTGATCCGGATCTTTACTATCCCGTGTATGGCGACGATTCGACGACAGTCGACGATGCGCCAACGCAGGGAAAATTCTACGTGCGGCTGGAAAAAGGCGATTCGCATGTGATGTGGGGCAATTTCCAGACCGCATGGAGCGGCAGCGAACTGATGCAGTACTCGCGCGGGCTCTATGGTGCGAAGCTGCGTTACCGGTCTGAAGAGTCAACCGGTTATGGCGAAAAGCTCACGGTTGTTGATGCCTTTGCCGCCGATCCGGGGACGCTTGGCGCGCGTGACGAGTTCCGTGGAACGGGTGGTTCCCTCTACTACTTGCGTCATCAGGATGTGACCGTCGGTTCGGAACGTGTCTGGGTCGAAGTGCGTGACAAGGACTCAGGAATCGTTATCGAGCGCAAGCAGCTGGTGCCGGCGCAAGACTACGAAATCAATTACCTGCAAGGGCGTGTAATTCTGCGCGAGCCGCTGGCGTCGACCGGAAGCGTGGCCACCCTGGTGATGACGTCGAGTCTGACGGGCAATGCACTTTATCTGGTCAGTACATACGAATACGTACCAGGCTTGAG
>JAIFNM010000267.1 GCA_020047725.1 Betaproteobacteria bacterium | reverse complement strand
CCCGCTGTCGCTGCTGCCGAGCAGCGTGTTCCTGCCGGCTTCGATACCGAGGGCTTCCTGCGTGTTGCGAAGCTCAACTTCGTTCGCCTGCAAGCTGCCAACGACGCCAAGAATCTGGACGATATCCGTGAATTCGTTGCGCCGGAAATGTATGCCGAAATCAAGATGCAAATGGACGAACGCGGTAATGCTCCTCAACAAACCGATGTCGTGACGCTGAATGCGGAACTTGTCGAAGTCGTCACCGAGTCCAGCCGCCATGTCGCCAGCGTGCATTTCAGCGGCATGATTCGCGAGGAGGCGGGCGCTGCGGCAGCTCCTTTCGATGAAGTCTGGAATCTCAGCAAAGCCACCGAGGGTGGCAAGGGCTGGGTTATCGCCGGAATCCAGCAACTGAGTTGATTTCCTGATGCTGCTCGATGCCACACTCGGGTGTCTGAATCATCTTCTGTCCGGTGAAAACTGGGCGCGCGAGCGTCTGCAGGCGTTTGCCGGACAGACGGCTCGTTTCGAGCTGGGGGCGCTCAACCTGCCCCTGGAAATCACCTCTGCCGGTCTTTTCGCGGCGGGCGACAAGAATTCGCCCGCCAGTGTGACCATCGTCTTGCCGGCCGACGCGCCGTTGCGCGCCCTGACTAATCGCCCCTCGCTGTTCACCGCAGCGCACATCAGCGGCTCGGCCGAACTGGCGGAAACGCTTGGATTCATTTTCCGGAATTTGCGCTGGGATGCAGAGAGCGATCTTTCGTTGCTGGTCGGTGATATCGCTGCGCGTCGCCTGGTCAGTGGCGGCAAACAGCTGGTCGAGTGGCAGCAGAGTCAGGCCCGAAACCTGGCGCTGAATCTGGTCGAATATTTCACTGAAGAGAGTCCGGCCATCGCTCGCCAGTCGGACGTTTCCGCTTTCTGCACCGACGTCGAAAGCGTGCAGGAGGAACTCCGCAGGCTCGAAAAGCGGGTGGCGCTTCTCGAAACTTGAGCGGCTTCACTTTGTGGTGGCGTGAAACCCGCATCAATTGGCCATCTACGAGAGGTGTGCTTCCAGAGCCAACATTTAAGACATTCTTCAGGCTATGTCTTTACAGATCGCCTGTTCATGAGGCGTTTCAGCACTATATTTAATCCACTCCCGGTTGAGCGGTAGAATTGCGCCCCATGAAAACAAAGAAGCGATTTGCCCTGATCCTTGTGCTTGCCGTATTGACCAGTAACGCGCTAGCCGAATGGGTCGAGATCGAGAAGTTTGAAGACGGCATGCGCGTGTTTGTCGACAAGGCGACGGCGCGCCGGAATGGCGATACGGCACAGGTTCTGCATCTTGTGCGCTGGGCCGAGCCGCAGGTCGAGCCGGGGTATCCGAACTACCTGTCAACCATCGTGCGTACATCCTACGACTGCATCGGCAAGCGAGAAAAATATCTGGCTTCGACATCCTACGCCGGGCCGATGGGCAACGGTGCCAAGGTAATCGCCGATGAGGACGAGGTCGAGATCTGGTACTCGATCTCGGAATCTTCGCTCGAAGACAAACTATGGAAAATTGCCTGCGGACTGAAGTAGAAAAGAAAAAGGCCATCCGAAGATGGCCTTTTGTTGCAGCAAATCCGCCGGATCAGCCGATCTTGAAGGCCAGCGACTCGGACGCCGAGTTCAGCGCGACGCTGATTGGCTGCTGATATGCTGCCGGGCCCCACAACTGACGCGGGCCGGGTGAGGCGAACAAATCGTCGGCCGACCATTCGGCGCGGCGGGAGACGAAATACGTCATCGCTGCCGAATCCATCTTGACCAGCGCTTTTTCGATCACGAACTCATCCTGACCATGGCGGCGCTCGATGTTGAGCAGGCCGGTGAGCGGGATCGCTTGCGGCGAACCGCCGGTGGTGAGGCCGGTGACGGTGGCCATGTAGCCGGTGCGGCCATCGAGGATCAGCGAGCCGGCAGTCAGGCCAAGATTGTAGGTGTAGGCGGCATCGAACAGGGTCGGCGCGCCGCAACGGCCTTCGTAACCGAGGAAGTGGCAGTGCGCTCCGAACGGCACCTTGGCGTCAAGTTCCTTGACGCGGGCCTTGACCATGTCGACCAGCAATTGCTCGGTCGGGATCAGCGAAACCTGCAGGTTGCCGTGCGAGTCGCGGTCGGCGAGCAGCATCTTGACGACATAGGCCGGCAGCGAGGCCAGGAGGCGGGCGTTCTCTTCCGACAGCTTGTCCAAGATGTAGGGCGTGCGGGCGTCGTCGGCGAGTGAAGCAAAGGCAGTGGCATGATGCGCGAGTTGATCATTCAGTTCGGCAATCAGCGTGTTCATTTCGGGGATGAATTCGATCAGACCTTCGGGAATCAGCACCACGCCGTGGTTCATGTCCTTCTGGGCACGCAGGACAACGGTCTGGGCGATCTGGTCGACGATGGAGGCCAATGATTGTTTCTTCTCGGCCACTTCTTCCGAAATGATGGTGACGGCCGGCTTGGTTTGCAGCGCGACTTCGATGGTCACGTGCGAGGCCGAACGACCCATCAGTTTGACGAAGTGCCAGTATTTGAGCGAGGAGCGCGTGTCCTGCAGGATGTTGCCGACCATTTCGCTGTAGATGCGGGTGGCCGTGTCGAAGCCGAAGGAAATCGGCAGCAGGTCACCGATCTGCAGGTCGCCGTCGATGGTTTTTGGCACGCCGATGACCTGCACGCCGGAACCGTCGGCCTTGACGCCCTTGAACAGGAGCTCGGCCAGCACGGCTGCGTTAGTGTTGGAATCGTCGCCGCCGATGACGACGATAGCATCCAGATTGTGCTTGATGCAGGTATCCTTGACCTGCTGGAATTGCGCATCCGTCTTGATCTTGGTGCGGTCAGTGCCGAGGAAGTCGAAACCGCCAGTGTTGATGATGGTGCCAACGTCCGCGTCGGTGATCTCGAACAGGTTGCCGAGCAGCAGGCCCTTGGGGCCAGGCTTGACGCCGAACAGGGTGTTGCCCTGGCCGAGCACGCGCTTGATGCCGCACACCACGTTATGACCGCCGGATGCCGGGCCGCCGGAGAACAGCACGGCTACGCGCTTGCCCTGAGCGACCTTGGTATTGGCGCCGGCCGACGAGAGAACGACGTTTCCCGAGGCTTGTACCGAGTTCGGGAAGCTCTTGGCGACGCTGTCACTATCCTTGGTGCTCAGCACGCGTGGGCTGTTCACGAAATTAACCGCTTGCGGCTGGGCGGACGAACCGAATGCGGCGCAGACGGGGAGCGGCAGTTGGCGCACGGCCGATTCGAAAACCGAACGGTGTGCTTCCATGTCTTGAAGTTGTTTAGCCAGAGTGCTCATGCTTGGTTCCTTGGTAGAGAAAAAACGCGAAACTGCTGCATCGCGAATCGGAGTGGACGCTTACTGCGCGCCTGGAGGGGCCGATCAGCGAAAAACCGTTTGATTTTACCGCAAAAGTACTCGCCTCGCTGTAGCCGGCCATCCGTGTACGCCTGTTCAGGCGCTTCGCGCTACGTACTTCACTAGCCATCGAATCAAGTCGATGCGCCTGCACACGTTCGGCAAAATGTACGGCAGGCAAAATTGCATGTACCGAGCATTCAAACGGGGTTAGACTTTATCGAAGACCTTTTTGTCCGATGACCTTTCGCCAACAACGCCATGCCTCATGTCAGCAAACCAGTCATCCTGATTGTCGATGATGCAGTCGAAAACCTGCATATTTTGAGCGAACTGCTTCGCCCGGATTATCGGGTGTTGGCCGCTACGTCAGGAGAATCCTGCTTGCGTGTGGCCAGTAATCCATTGAAACCGGATCTGATTCTGCTTGACGTGATGATGCCCGGCATGGATGGCTATGCGGTGCTGACCCGGTTGCGCGAAAACGCGTTAACGCGCGATATTCCGGTCGTCTTCCTTACGGCGCTGGCAGATGCAGGGCGGGAAGAGCGCGGCCTGCAACTCGGCGCAGCTGACTACATCACCAAGCCGATCGTGCCTGCGGTGGTGCTGGCGCGGGTGAATACCCAGCTTGAAGCCAAGCTGGCACGTGATTGGCTGAAGGATCAGAACGCCACCCTCGAAGCTGAAATCATGCACCGCATGGCCGAAAATGACCTGACGCAGCAGGTCAGCATCCGCGCCTTGGCGCATCTGGCTGAAATGCGCGATCCAGAAACGGGTAATCACATTTTGCGCACTCAGGGCTACGTGCAGAAACTGGCTGACAGCCTTCGTTCGCATCCTCGCTTCTCGGCCATTCTGAGCGAACGTTACATCGATCTGTTAACCCGTTCGGCACCGCTTCACGATATCGGCAAGGTCGGTATCCCGGACAATATCCTGCTAAAGCCAGGCAAGCTTACTGCTAGAGAGTGGGGCATCATGCAGACGCACTCGAGGCTCGGCAGCGAAGCCATCGAGCAGGCTGAGCGCGATATCGAAATGCCGCTGGCTTTCCTGTCGCTAGCCAAGGAAATTGCTCACTGGCACCATGAAAAATGGGATGGCAGCGGCTATCCTGATCGTTTGGCCGGTGATGCCATTCCCGTTTCTGCACGCCTGATGGCGGTGGCCGATGTTTTCGACGCCTTGATTTCGGTTCGTGTCTATAAGCGGGCGCTACCTTACGCCGAAGCGCACGAAATTATCGCAGCTGGTCGTGGCAAGCATTTCGACCCGGACGTGGTTGATGCTTTCCTCGCGCATATAGACGAATTTATTGTGATTGCCGAGCGTTACCTTGATGCCGGCGGGTCGTCCAGAATGATCACCGTGTCGCCCGAGCCGCCATGAACTCCGAAGAAAACCGATCACCCGGTGCGCAGAATGGAACGCAGGTCGGAAGTCACGCGCTGAAGATCGTTGTTGTTTATGCGGTCTTTGCCTGCCTCTGGATACTGCTCTCTGACAATGCCGTGGCGTGGCTTTTCACCGATCCTGCACGAATGACCCTGATCAGTACGATAAAGGGCTGGTTATTTGTTGCGGTGACATCGCTGTTGCTCTATGGGTTGATCCAGCGAATGATTGGTCAGATATTGGCCTCGTCCCGGAGAGAGCTTGAAGCCCGGTCGGAAAAATTGAATGCGCTACAACTGCTTTCAACCATCGCCGATAACTCGACAGATGCCATTTTTGCGAAGGATCTGGAGGGGCGCTACCTGATGGTCAATCGGGAGGCTGTGCGAGTCATGGGGCAGTCTTCCGAACAGTTGCTGGGGCAGGACGATTCGACCATCTTTACGCGGGAACAGGCCGAAGCGATACGCTACAACGATTGCCGCGTAATGGCCGAAAAGCGGGTCAATACCTATGAGGAGGCGGTTTCCTCGGTGGATGGAGAGCGCACCTATCTGGCCACCAAAGGACCGATTTGTGATGGCGAGGGCGCAGTCATCGGCATGTTCGGTATTTCGCGCGACATCACCGGGCGCAAGAAAACGGAGGATGCGATCAAGGCCTCTGAATTGCGATTCCGTCACCTTGTTGATACGACCGATGGAATTGTCTGGGAAGCTGACGCCATCACTTTCGAGTTCACCTTCGTGAGCAATAAAGCCGAACGTCTGCTGGGGTTCGCGATCGAGGACTGGATGACACCCGGCTTCTGGGCAGACCATCTGCATCCAGCTGACAAAACGTGGCTGCCTGACTATCGCGCCACTTGTACGGGGCGCCTAGAGCCACACGATTTGGAATACAGGTTTGTAGCGAAGGATGGTCGAACGGTCTGGCTGCACGACATTGTTACCGTGGTTGCAGAGAACGGTGGCCCGCGTTGGTCGCGCGGAATAATGGTGGATATTACCGAGCGCAAGCAGATGGAGTTGCAACTGCTCAAGCTGGCATTGGCCGTTGAGCAAAGTCAGGAGAGCATTGTCATCACAGGCGTCGATGCGCAAATCGAGTATGTGAATGAAGCTTTTGTTCTGGCGTCTGGCTACAGTCGCGAGGAGTTGATCGGGCGTAATCCAAGTGTTCTGCACTCGGGAAAGACTCCGCCCGAGGCCTACCGCGCCTTGTGGGAGACTCTGGCGCAAGGCCGTCCATGGAAGGGCGAGTTCTACAATCGACGGAAGGATGGCAGTGAATACATTGAGTTCGCGATAGTCACGCCCTTGCGCCAGCCCGATGGACGAATCACCCACTACGTCGCGGTGAAGGAAGACATCACCGAGAAAAAACGCAATGCCGAGGAGCTTGATCAGTATCGGCATCGCCTGGAAGAACTGGTAGCGGTTCGCACGGAGCAGCTGAACCAGGCGCGGCAGCAGGCCGAAGCGGCCAATCAGGCGAAAAGTGCATTCCTGGCCAACATGAGCCACGAAATCCGGACACC
>JAIFNM010000104.1 GCA_020047725.1 Betaproteobacteria bacterium | reverse complement strand
AACGCACGGCTTCTCCCTGAGCCAGCGGCACCCACTCGCTTTCTATCAGCACCTCCATCACGCCGCGCAAAACGATCACGTGTTCGATTACGCCGGTCTCGTGGGCGTCCGAGCGGCGCTCGTAACCGGGTAGCAGTGTCAGTTCGAACAGCTCGAAACCAAGCTCTGGCTCATAGGGGAACAACGGGGCAACGAGCATGTCGTCGCTCCCCGGTTGGCCGCGCAGGGCACTGGCCGAACGGTAGACGACGCCCGCGGTTGTTGCCGGAGGGGCGGGGTAAAGAAAGCTCGACAGCGAGGTGTGGAAGCCGCTGGCGGGTGGCGATGGTCGGGCTCGATTCGCCACGCTCGATCTGGCCGAGCATGGCCTTGCTGACGCCGGTTTCCTGCGCCGCCCGGTCGAGGCTCCAGCCGCGTTCGTTGCGCAGCGCGCGCAGAGTGCTGGCAAGATACTGGCAGGGTTCCTGAATCGTGTTTTCCATGAATTGCTCTCAATCGCTCTCGGTGCTTGTGCGTTAAAGCGCACGGGTGGTACGATGCATTTTCTTGTGCGTTAAAACGCACATTGCGAAATTACAGCATACCGGAGCGCTCATGGGCAGATTTTTTGGTCTTTCGCATCTTTCAGCCGGCTTCATCGCGGTGCTGGTCGGCTACACCAGCTCGGCGGCCATCGTCTTCCAGGCGGCGACGGCGGCCGGTGCCAGTGCCGCGCACATCAGCTCGTGGCTGCTGGCGCTCGGTCTGGGCATGGGCGTTACCTGCATCGGCCTGTCGCTGTACTTCCGCAGCCCGGTATTGACGGCCTGGTCGACGCCGGGCGCCGCGCTGCTGGCGACAGCGCTGGTCGCGGTTCCGATGAATGAGGCCATCGGCGCCTTTCTTTTTGCTTCGGCGCTGATCACGCTGTGCGGCGTAACGGGCTGGGTCGAGACACTGATGAAGCACGTTCCAAAAACGCTGGCTGCAGCAATGCTGGCCGGCGTTCTGCTGCGTTTCGGGCTGGACGTGTTCGTTTCGCTGCGTTCGCAACTCGGATTGGTGGCGTTGATGCTGGTGATCTACCTCGCCGGCCGCCGTTTCAACTCGCGCTACACGATTCCGCTGACCTTTCTCGGTGGGTTGATCTGGGCGGCGCAAGCCGGGCTGATCCAATACGAAGCGGTGTCACTGAGCCTGGCGCGACCGCTGTTCACCGCGCCGGCTTTCAGTTTGTCGACGACGCTTGGTGTCGGTATCCCGTTGTTCATCGTCACCATGGCGTCGCAGAATGTGCCAGGAATCGCCGTCCTGCGCGCCAATGGCTACACCACGCCGGTGTCGCCACTGATCGGCTGGACCGGCCTGACCGGCCTGCTGCTCGGGCCCTTTGGCGGCTACCAGTTCAATCTGGCGGCGATCACCGCCGCCATCTGCATGAGCCCGGAAGCCGACAGGAATCCCGAGCGCCGTTATCTCGCCGCCGTCTGGGCCGGAATCTTCTATCTCTTTACCGGCGTGCTCGGTGCAACCGTGGCCAGCATTTTCACTGCGCTGCCAAAGGAACTTGTGGCGGCCATCGCCGGCATTGCGCTGTTCGGTACCATCAGCAAAAGCCTGACCGCCGCGCTTCACGACGAACGCGAACGTGATGCGGCGCTGATCACCTTTCTCGTTACTGCGTCGGGCCTGAGTCTGTTCAGCATCGGCAGTGCCTTCTGGGGCTTGCTGTTCGGGCTGGTTGTTCTGAAGATCAATCCACACAAGTGAAAAAGCCGGTGCAGCGTCCGCACGGTTTTGCTGATATTGCACCCAGCGGTTGTCGGGGCGTGGCAACCGGTATAATCCTCACCCGTGGAATATACCAAAGCACACCTATCCCGTTCCTCCGGCTTCGTTTCGGCGTGGCAACGCCTGCGTGGACGCGTGACCGGAGAGCCCTCTCTGGCGAGTCTGCCAAGCATTCCGGTCGCGGCAGAAAACGTCACGACGCTGAACGGTCCGGAGAATTACCGCGAAACCCTGCTGGCGCTGATCGCCCAGGCCAGACAGCGCATCCTTATTGCGACGCTCTACCTGCAGGACGACGACGCGGGCAGGGAAGTGCTCGCCGCCCTCTACGCGGCCAAAAAGACGCGGCCCCAACTGGAGATTTCCGTTTTTGTCGACTGGCATCGCGCCCAGCGTGGCCTGATTGGCAAGACCAAATCCGCCGGTAACGCCGCACTCTACAAGGACATGGCGCAGCGCCTCGGTCCGGGTGTCGACATCTATGGCGTGCCGGTGCAGCGCCGGGAATTCATGGGGGTGATGCACCTCAAGGGCTTTGTCATCGACAACAGCGTGCTCTACAGCGGTGCCAGCCTTAATGACGTTTACCTGCAGCGGCACCAGCGCTATCGCCTGGACCGCTACCATCTGATCCAGAGCAAAGCGCTGGCCGACAGCATGGCGATCCTGCTCAACGGGTTGTTGCGCAGCAGTGCGGCCGTGCATCTTCTCGACACTGGCAAGGCACCAAAAACGATTGAAATCCGCCCGGCCATCGCCCGTTTCCGCCGGGCGCTGGCCAAAGCCCGCTATCACTTCGAGGAAGGTGCCCTGAAACCGGGTGATGTCGGCATTACGCCATTGCTCGGTATCGGTGCGCGCCAAAACGAACTCAACGCGACGATTCTGCAAATGATTCGTCACGCCAGGCAGCGCATCGTCCTGTTCACGCCTTATTTCAATCTGCCCGGCCCGATTCACCGCACCATCATCTCGAAATTGAAGGCCGGATGCCGGGTTACCGTGGTCATCGGCGACAAGACGGCCAACGACTTTTACATTCCGCCCGACGAGCCGTTCAAGACCATTGGCGCGCTGCCCTACCTCTATGAAGCCAATCTTCGTCGCTTCTGCAAGGCGCACCAGAGAGCCATAGATTCCGGCATGCTCAACGTGCACCTGTGGCGGCACGACGACAACACTTTCCACCTCAAGGGTTTGCTGATCGACGACGATTACGCCCTGCTGACCGGCAACAACATCAATCCGCGTGCCTGGCGCCTCGATCTGGAAAACGGATTGATGATCCACGACCCGGAAAAATTGCTGCTTGAGCAGCATCAGGCGGAACTGGAAAGAATCCTGACGCACACCCGGCGGCTGACTCACCACGACGAACTGGATGCCGTTGAGACTTATCCGGCACCGGTTCAACGGTTGATGAAGCGGCTGGCGCGAGTCCGCGCGGATCGCCTGGTCAACCAGATGCTTTGATGATTGTCCGGCGGTCCGTCGCGGCTTACCTGGTCAAGACACCACGAAACTGATCCGCTCAAAATCCGGCCCATCGTCGAGCACGTGTATCAGCTTGATCTGCCAGGTAATGTCGGTGAACAACTCAATAGTACGTCCAGACCGGAACCAGCCTGGAGGTAGCACGATCGATTGCTCGGAACTCACCACCGGAATGGCCGGTAGCAAAAACGCACGATGGAATTTTTCGCGTGGCTCGCCTGTGTTCTCGAGCGGTCGGGCGCCAGCGGCGATTGGCAGGCCCGGCAGTGTTTCAATTCCAGCAATCAGGCCGCCACCTTTTTCCTGCATGAGCCAGGTGGCTTTGGCCAGCAGAAACCGCTCACCATCATGCGGGCAGAGTGCGAGCAACTGGCCGTGTTCCATCTTCTTTCCGGAGATGCTGCGAACGAGACGAAATCCGTTAGCGGACTGATTGACTACCTCCCAGTTGTCGACACCGTAGGAAAGCTGTTCATGCCGCAAATGAAGCTCCTGTGTAGGGTCGCCCTGATGTCGGAAGGTGAACAGGCTCTCAAACTCGCGGCGGGAGTAAATGCGAACATTCTCCGGTTGTTCAAACTCCTTGCCAGAAACGAAATAGTGCATCGGTTCAAAACCGGTGCACAGCCTGGTAATGCCAGACGTGGCGTGGCGCCGGAATTTTCTAGGCGCGCGTGCCTGTGACCACGGGCGGGAAAGGTGATCAAGCAGACGGCTGCACTGGAGAGCAGTGCAGTGGTCGCCGAGACCAAGTTGCGACGGCGGGATTCTTTGCTTCAATTGATGCCGAACCTGGCTCACCTGCATCGCCAGTCGCGAGGTGTCCAGGCGGCGCAGATGCTCAGTTTGAAGGCAGTCTGCGATAGACCGCAAGGCAAGATCCTGCATCAGGTCGACAACGAACTGCGGCAAGGCTTGCGCCGGTTCGACCTTGCTCAGGTCGACCAGCGGTGCCCAGTAGTTGGCCCAGCGACGGACCAGGGTCTGGTCGCGAACCGAAAGGCTGTAGCAACTGGCCATTTCACATAGCAATACGCTGACATAGGCTGCCGTGCAGTGGGTGCTGCGCCCCAGTGGGTCTAAAGCGTCGGGAACATTAAGTGTGGCAACGCCCCATTCTTCGGCACTGCCATAGAAGCCATGCAGATCGAGCCACAAGCCCCAGGGAAGCTCGCGGCGCGCACGCTGGTGTTCGACAATAGCCATGCCAGTGTGCTGAATGCAGCGATGCAGGATCAGCGCCACCCGCTTGGCATGGGCGGGATCATTGTCTTCCGCCGAGTCGTTTTCAGCGCAATGGGCGTAGGCTTTCGCTGTTTTCAGCCAGAGGGCGACAACGCGCTGGAATATTCCCTCTTCGACATCTGCCAACGGAAGGGGCTTGTTCAGGTAGCGCTTGGTCAACTCTTCAGCAACAAAAGCGATTGACAGGCGGGCGTGCTCAAGCAGCAGGAAATACGTTTCCCCGTTCGGTGGTGCGGCCAGCAGACTGTCGAGAAAACGGCTGAGATCCAATTCCGCCTGCTGGGGGTTGGCCAGCGACAGGCGGGAGACTATCTCGCATCCGGTCTGCAAGTCGGGAATCGCAATAAGGGTTGAGAAGACGGAGTTCATGGCGAGTATTGGAACGATGCGAGTGATTTGATCAATTCCACCTTGAGTCGGCCGAGGTCGACGGTGGCGGGAAGAGTGTGTTTGTCCTGTTGCGCCAGGCCCCAGATCGGGTTCGGGAAGCATCGGTCTTCACGCCAGCGCGGGATGATGTGCCAATGCACATGTGGCGTCATGTTGCCGAGGCTGGCCAGGTTGATCTTGTCCGGGTTGAGAATACGGCGCACATTGGCCTCGACGGTAAGGACGATGCGCATCAACTCGTGCTGTTCGATCTCTGGCAGGTCGGTCATTTCCCGTTCGTGGCGGTTAAGGATGACGCGGCAGAATCCCGGGTAATCAGGGTCGGCCACGCTCACGACACGGCAGAGCGCGTTCTCCCAGACCAGTTCTCCACCGGGTGATGTGCACAGTTCGCAGGTTTCGATTGATGCGGATTGCTCGGCCATTATTGGCTCCTTGAAAGAAATGGATTCCGTATGGCAAAGGGAATCTATCTAGAACTAAGGTAATAGGATGCTCATCGGGCCGCAAGGAACTATTTCACGCAAAGACCGTTTGCGTCAGATGGAACGGAGTGCGGGACGACTCCCGTTCAGGGGCGGGTCTCGGGCGGTATAAAACTGACCCGCTCGAAATCCGGCCCATCTTCCAGTACGTGCTTCAGCTCAACGCACCGGGCAGTATTGGTATAGATCTCAACAATCAGACCCTTGCGATACCAGCCCTGAGGAATCACCAGCGATTGTTCGCTGCCAATCACCGGTACGGCCGGCAGCAGGAAGGCACGACTAAAGAGTTCGCTGTGCGTCCCGCCGCGGATGATCGGGCGCGCCAGGACGGCCTGCGGTATGCCAGGTAGCGCGGCTACCCCGGCAATCAGGCCGCCGCCGCGTTCCTGCATCAGCCAGGTTGTCTGGGCCAGGATGAATACGTTACTGTTGCTCGGGCAGGTGGCGAGCAGTTGTCCGTGCGTCATTTTTTTGCCGGCGATACTGCGCATCAGGCGAAAACCGTTGGCCGACTCATTGACCACTTCCCATTGATCGACCGAGAAATCGGGTTGATCCGTATAGACGTGCAACTGCTGGTTTGGCTCAATCATGTTGCGGAAGGCGAACAGCCGTTCATACTCCTGTCTTGAGTAGTTGCGGATTTCTTCCGGCTGTACGAACTCCTTGCCCGAAATACAGAAATACATCGCTTCAAAGCCGGTATGCACACGGGAAATGCCGGAGGTGGTATGGCGGCGGAACTTGCGCGGAGCCCGCGTCTGAAGCCACGGATTGGCCAGATGCTCAAGCAGGCGCCGACACTGTCCGGATGTACAGGTTTCGCCCAGTCCGATTTGTGCCGGGGACACCTTTTGTCGCAGTTGCTGGCGTACGTTGTTAATTTGCATGGCCAGGCGCGAGGTGTCGATACGCCTCAATTGCTCGGTTTGAAGACAGTCGGCAGTAGCCCGCAAGCCGACATCGTGACCAAGGTCGACGACGTACGTCGGCAAGGGCTCGCCCGGTACGGCAGCGTGCAAACTGACCAGCGGCGACCAGTTGCTGGCCCAGCTGCGAACCAGATTCTGATTGCGGATCGACAAGCTGTAAGGACTCGCCAGCTCTGAAAGCAGGAGGCTGAGATAAGCGGCTGAGCAGTTTGTGCTGCGTTCCAGCGGGTCAAGCGTTACGGCTTCTGTCTCGATGCCGAGCTTCTCGGCCTGGGTATAACACGCGTGCATTTCAAGCCACAGCCCCTGCGGCAATTCACGGCGCGCACGGTGATGCTCGATCAGCGCCATGCCGAGGTAGTAGATGCAGCGATGCAATGTGCGTGCGGAATGTGCGTTCGCCATCAGGCCGCCGACTTGGCCGCAGTGCGCGTAGGTGTTGGCGACCTTGCGCCAGATGGCGATCACCCGCTGGAAATAGTCTTCCTCAACCTCACCCAATGGCAGTGGCTTATTGACGTAGTGTCGGGCGGATTCTTCCTGGACGAAGCAAAGCGCTTCCCTGGAGTTTTCAAGCAGCTCAAGATAGACATCGCTTGGCGGCGGAGTGTGTTGCAGACGGTCAAAGAAATGGCTGAGATCACTTTGTGCCTGTCGTGGATTCGCCAGCGGCAAGCGTTCAAGAATCGCCTGCCCGGTTTGCAGGTCCGGGATGGCGGGAGGGCGTGTGGTCTGGGTAAACGCGGCTGGCATGTTTCTACCCCTTGTCATCCTATGTCAGCGTATTGTGCGCTACTTGAACGCAAACCAGAAGTCCAGTTGACGCTTTTGGCGTGTTGGCCGGAACAGGGGTTCAGCGCCTAAAGCAATACACGTTCGATGCCGCCATTGTTGGCCCGGTTGACGTAGTTGACCATCCAGTTTTCTCCGAGCAGGTGTCGGGCCATTTCGACGACAATATAGTCGGCCTGCGTGCCGCCGTCATCGTTGTAGCGCGAGAGACCCTGCAGACAGGACGGGCAGGACGTCAGCAACTTCACATCGCCTTTGAAACCGTCAGCGCGCAAGGCGGTGGCCCCGTTCTCGATTTCTTCCTGCTTGCGGA
>JAIFNM010000334.1 GCA_020047725.1 Betaproteobacteria bacterium | reverse complement strand
ACAGCCATAAAACACGCCATAAACAGATTTTTCATGTGCTTCTCCATCAGAATTTGAAACCACGGTGCAGGGCGACAACACCCAGCGTCAGGTTGAAGTATTCGACTTTCTCAAGACCGGCCTGTTCCATCATTCCTTTCAAGGTTTCCTGATCAGGGTGGACGCGAATCGACTCGGCCAGGTAACGATAGCTGGCCTCGTCCTTGGTGATCAACTCGCCGATGCGCGGAATGACTTTGAACGAATAGAAATCATAAAACGGTGCGAGCGGTTTCCAGACCTGTGAAAACTCCAGCACCAGCAAACGCCCGCCGGGACGCAATACGCGATGCATCTCGGCCAGGGCAACGTCTTTGTGAGTCATGTTGCGCAGACCGAAAGCGACGGTCACGCAATCAAAATAGTCATCCGGGAACGGCAGCTTTTCCCCGTCGCACTGCACGGCCGGAGTCAGGAACCCCTTGTTGCATAGGCGATCACGGCCATTGGTCAGCATCGCGTTGTTGATATCGGTCAGCCAGACTTCGCCGCTTTTCCCGACCTTGCGCGAAAAGGCCAGCGAAAGGTCGCCGGTGCCGCCAGCCACGTCAAGCACGCGCGAACCTTCTCGAACGCCACTCCGGGCAATCGTGAATGATTTCCACAGGCGGTGCATTCCGCCCGACATGACGTCGTTCATCAGGTCGTATTTCTGGGCCACGGAGTCGAACACGTCGGCAACGCGCCGGGCTTTTTCTGCTTCGGCGACTTGCTCGAAGCCGAAATGGGTTTTGGTCTGGTTTTCCATCATTAGCAGATATATGGGGTCAGTTGGCAAAATTTCAACGTGCGGGGCCACACTTGGGCGCTGGCTTGGCGGGCGGCGGTGGATTCTCGGAAGCATCGCGGCTGGCTCCTTCGGCTTCCAGCTTTTCGAGATAGGCTTGCCACAACTCGTCGCGATGAACGCAAAGCGTGTGCAGCACATCCCAGGAATAGAGGCCGCTGTCGTGTCCGTCAGAAAAAACCGGCTTGATTGCATAGTTGCCGACAGGCTCGATGCGCAGAATATCCACATCGCGCTTGCCGATCTGCAAGGTCTCCTGACCCACGCCGTGACCACGCGCTTCGGCCGACGGCGTAAAGACGCGCAAGAACTCGTAAGTCAGTTCAAAATGATCGCCGTTCTCGAACGCCAGTTCAAGGATGCGGGATTTCTGGTGCAGTTTGATTTCCGTCGGAATCGGAGTGTTGGAGCTCAAGCCGGCCATAGCTACCTTCGTGTGTAATCGAGCGCGCTATCATAGCGCAAAGTCGATCCGGACACTTTTCAGGGCCAAGGTGCTTGACGCCTACTGGAAGGCTCCGGGAGCCAGCGAATTGCCGAGATGAATGGGTCGCTTGCCGAGAGGAAAGATAAACTCGGCGTCCGGCAGCAGATTCACGCCGCCTGCGTGACCGGGGATTCTGACCGAACCACGCAAGGGCGAACCGCTGTTCAGGCGCAACGACAGACCTCCGTAGTCAAGCAGATCGCGGCGCAACACTGATTTGTTGCCTTCGAATCGCCCCTGAACTGGCGGAAATAGATCGCCATAGCCAACCGTCAGGTTGTTGATCACCCAGGTTTCAATTCCGGCCGGAAATTTCTCGTTCCACACCTTGAGAAAAGTTCCGGCATGAAAATCGTTGAGCAGGGTGTTGTGCGCAAGGAATATGGCGTTCTCCGGCCAGCGTGTCCCTTCCGCGCCATACGAAACGAGCACCGGATTATCTGTTCCCGCACTCTGTCCGATTACATTGCCGACCACGTAAGCGACGCCGCCATTGGGGAACTCCAGTTCGTACGAGGCGCGCCCATCGGGGCCATCGACCAGCAGGTTGTAGCGCACGTGGTTTTCGCGGGCGCGCGATTTGACCAGATGCCCGAGATAAGCCTGCTCGAAGCGGCTTCCCGAAAGCTCGAATCGTCCGATGGCTCCGACATAGAGCAGATGGTGCAGGTCGCCTGCATTGTGAGGCGCGGCGGCAAACTCGCTGTCGCTGACTTCGAGGGTCATTTCCGGGAAGTTTGCGGTGAGAATTCCCATCTCGTTGTCGAAAAAGGCGCAGCGGTGAATGGTCAGATGACCGCGTTCGAAGCGGATGCCGGCACCATTGCCGGAGGCTACGCGTGCGCCGCGAAACTCGATATTCTCGATGCGCACATTACCGCCCCTGACCACCCAGATCGCCTTGCCTTCGGCGTCCTTCCCGTCAGCTATCATCACTGGACGCACACCGGAACCGCGAATGACCAGTTTGTTCTGGGTCCATATGGCCGGTTGCCCACGGTACTCGCCAGGACGGATTTCGATGATATCGCCATCGCGCGCCCGCTTTGCCGCCTCGGTGATGGTGGTGATCTTTTCCTGGGGGCCGACGACCATCGTTGCCGGATCAGACGGTAGCGTCGCGCCAGATTGGGCTGACGCTTTTGTCGTCTCAACTTCCAGTTTGCCGTCCGTACCGCGCCGGATTTCACCCTTGTAGCTGGACAACTCGGGAAGGTTTTCGGGTGCTGCAGCAAATCCACTGCTCGAGATGGCTGCCAAAGACATGCATACGAGGAAAGTTCTGATCATGATTTCTCCAGCCGGCCTGCCGAAACGAACTGTTACAAATTGATGTCAGTCCTTGCCCGTTGATCTGCGTTAGTGAAAGTATGAATTGTTGTTATTGGAGATACCATGAAAAAGATTCTGTACGCCGCACTTGCAGCCACCCTGCTCAGCAGCCTGAGCGCCTGCATGGTTGCTCCAGCCTATGACCCCTATGGCGGGCCCGGCGTCACCGTGGTCGCTCCGGCCCCTTATTACTATAGAGGACCGCATCGTCATCACTACTATTACCGGGGGGAGGGCCATGGACGGAGATAATGTCGACCCGTACACACTGTCACGAAAACACCGCACAGTCACCACAGACATGAGACCGGTCAATTCTTAAACTGCAGTCATTGCTTCAGCGTCCCCCGCTGACAATGTTTGACCCTCCCTGACCCATCCTTGATGGGACTTTTAATCCCGCGCCAGACTGGTGCGGGATTTTTTTTGATGGGTCCGTCAGGCTGATAAAATTCGCCCTTTCTCCGCTCTCCAGGATTCCAGCCATGCTTTCTCAACACTTTAAGACCCTTGGTACGCCGCTCAGCCCTTCGGCGACACGCGTCATGCTGCTCGGTGCCGGAGAACTCGGCAAGGAAGTAATTATTGCATTGCAGCGGCTCGGCATCGAAACGATTGCCGTGGATCGCTATGCAGACGCGCCCGGAATGCAGGTCGCTCACCGGTCGCACGTGGTGACGATGACCGACGGTCCCGCGCTGCGGGCTCTGATCGAGAAGGAGCGGCCGCATTTGGTCGTGCCGGAAATCGAAGCCATTGCCACCGATATGCTGCTTGAGATCGAACGCGACGGGCTGGCTGAAATCATCCCGACGGCTCGCGCCACCTGCCTGACGATGAACCGTGAAGGCATCCGCCGGCTGGTGGCCGAGGAACTCGGGCTGCCGACGTCGCCGTATGCCTTTACCGACTCGCGGGCCGGCTTGCAGGCGGCCATCGATGGCGGAATCGGCTACCCCTGCCTGGTCAAGCCGACGATGTCGTCCTCCGGAAAAGGTCAATCATTGCTACGTGGCCCCGACGATGTGGCCAAGGCGTGGGACTATGCGATGAAGGGTGGGCGGGTCGCCCAGAGCCGCATCATCGTTGAAGGCTTCGTGGACTTCGAGTACGAAATCACCCTGCTCACTGTTCGCGCCATCGGCGCCAGCGGCGAAGTGGAGACTTACTTTTGCGAACCAGTCGGACATCTGCAGGTCAACGGCGACTACGTCGAATCCTGGCAGCCGCAGGCGATGAGCGAAGTCGCCCTGGAGAAATCACGCGCCATTGCCAAAGCCGTCACCGGGAGTCTTGGCGGCCGTGGTTTGTTCGGCGTCGAACTATTCGTCAACGGAGACCAAGTGTGGTTCTCGGAGGTCAGCCCGCGCCCACACGACACCGGTCTGGTCACACTGGCCTCACAACGCTTTTCCGAATTTGAATTACACGCGCGCGCCATTCTCGGCCTGCCGGTCGACGTTTCGCTGCGCGCACCGGGTGCCTCGGCGGTCATCTACGGCGGCCTGGACGCCAGGGGAATAGCCTTTGAAGGCATGGCAGACGCACTGAGCGTGCCGGACAGCGACCTGCGTCTCTTTGGCAAGCCAGAGAGTTTCAGAAAACGGCGCATGGGCGTGGCGGTGGCGACCGGCAAAGATACGGACGAAGCACGCCGCCGCGCAAAGCTCGCTGCCAGCAAGGTCAAACCGGTCGTGCCCTGAATCCTCCGGTGGTAGCCACCTCCGTGCATGCAACTTGATCACCCATCCAGCCTTTCTGGAGAACTGTTCCCAGCTGAAATGACAGCTATCTGAAAGCTATCCGAAAGCCAAGCGTCAGAATCGGAGGCCTTATCGGCATGATGAGATTTTTCGAGCGATAGAATGAATTCACCCTATCACTCGAACAAAGGAATTCATCATGCAACGCACCGTCTGTTTTGTCGCATCGGCCATCACCATGAGTCTTGCTGCGGTTGGAGCTCAAGCGGCGGATACCGGGCAGGTCAACATCATTTGTTCGGTGCAAGCCGAGTGGTGCAACATGATCGGCACCGTCTACGCGAAAACGACAGGTACCAAGATCAACGTCAGCATGAAAGGTTCGGGAGAAGCGCTGGCCCAGCTCGCAGCCGAAAAAGCGAATCCCAAGACCGACATCTGGTTTGGCGGCACGGGCGACCCGCACCTCCAGGCGGCCGAAATGGGGCTGACACTTGAGTACAAATCCCCCAGCCTGACCCAATTGCATGCTTGGGCGCAGCAGCAAGCGCAACAGTCGGGGTACAAGACGGTCGGCATCTATTCCGGCCCGCTCGGCTTTGGCTACAACCCCGAGTTGCTGGCGAAAAAGAAGCTGCCCGTGCCCAAATCATGGGCCGACCTGCTCAAACCCGAATACAAGGGCGACATCCAGGTGGCCAACCCGGCTTCCAGCGGTACCGCCTACACCATGGTTGCCACGCTTGTGCAACTGATGGGCGAGGACAAGGCGTTCGAATACCTTAAGGCACTGCACAAGAACGTTGGCCAATACACGCGTTCCGGTACCGGCCCGATCAAGGCCGTCGCACGGGCTGAAACCGCCGTTTCCATCAGCTTCGTCCACGACGCCCCGGGCGAAAAGATGGCCGGCTTCCCTGTTGAAACCGTTACACCGGCTGAAGGTACGGGCGCGGAAATCGGTTCCATGAGCATCATCAAGGGTGCGCGCAATCTCGAAGCGGCGAAGAAGTTCTATGAATGGTCTTTGACCCCTGCCGCGCAGGAAATGGCCGCTGCCGCCAAGCAGTTCCAGTTGCCGTCTAACAAGACCGCCAAGAACGACCCACACATTCCTGATTTCAAATCGATCAAGTTCATCAATTACGACTACGCCAAGTACGGTGCCAGCGCCGAACGTAGCCGTCTGATTGCCAAGTGGGAAAAAGACGTCAATTCCCTGCCGCGCTAGTCGACCGGACGACAACACGAGATGAACAAGAACCCTAACACGGCCGTTCGCATCTGGCTCGTGATCGGCCTGTTGGCGTACATCGTTTTGCCGTGGTACGCCATCCAGGACACCGCCTGGTACAGCGTACTGCCGGAAGTCATGGGCGGCAGCGAAGCGGGAAACGGCCTGATGCAGGCTGCGCTGTATGGCCGCCAATGGCTGCTGCTGGGCATTCTTGGCCTGGGTATTGCGGCCGCTGGACTGCGAATTCCCGTGGGCAAAGCGCAAAGTACGTGGTTGCTGGCGGGCGGGCTGACCGGCTTTATCGGACTGCTCTGCAGTGGCTTCCTGATCGGGGCAACGGGCTGGTCGTTCGATTTCTTCAACGCCCAGTTCGGAGAATTGACCAGTAATCAGTTCGGCATTGGGATCGGCGCATTCATTGCACTGCTCGCTCTGCTCATGATCATCGCGTTTGGTCTAGCCCGGCGCGGCTATTTCAAGGGCGATCTGTTCATTTCGTCGGCCGTGGTCGGCTGTTCCGTTCTGCTGGTGATGTTCATTGCTTTCCCGGTGACCAAAGCCCTCTATGGTGCATTTCTAACAGCAGACGGCCAGTGGTCCTTGCTGGCCCTTTTTGACCGCATCGGCAATGAGCGCGTATGGGGGCTCAATTGTCTCGCCGGCGGTGTGCGCTGCGGCGTTGCCTGGAACACCCTGTTTCTGGCGCTCATCACGGCGGCAGGAACGACAGTTCTTGGCACCATGATGGCCTTGCTGGCGGAGCG
>JAIFNM010000245.1 GCA_020047725.1 Betaproteobacteria bacterium | reverse complement strand
TACTGCAGATTCGGGAGGAAGCGGCGCTTCGTTCTATTGTTGGCATGGGAAACATTGTTCCCTACCATCGGGCCTTTACCCGTTACTTGGCAGACACGCGCCATGATTGTTGCTCCAGTTGATCTTGGGAAGAAAGAAGCCGGCGATTTTAGCCAATAAGCCAGCAGAATTCAAGTTATTTCTGATTGTTTTGCTATAACAGGCCACGTTCTGCAAACGACAAGGGCTGGGACTGGCCTGCCACGATAAAGTGGTCTAGCACCCGGACATCCACCAGAGCCAGTGCTTTTTTGAGCTCCCCGGTCAGAAACTCGTCAGCAGACGAAGGCTCTGAAACACCGGAGGGATGGTTGTGCGCCAAAACCACAGCGGCGGCATTATGCCACAACGCCTTCTTGACGACTTCTCTTGGATAGACGCTGGTTTGCGTCAGTGTGCCGCGAAACAGTTCTTCACTCGCAATCAAGCGGTTCTGTGCATCCAGCCAGAGCGCAAAAAATACTTCGTGCTGCAAACCCGCCAGATGCAGTCGGAGGTAATCGCGTACCGCACCCGGCGTAGCAAAGGCGCTGCCCTGCTTCATTTCTTCCGCCAACGCCCGGCGAGACATTTCAAGCACCGCCTGTAGCTGAACAAACTTGGCCGGCCCCATGCCGTGGATTGACGAAAGCTCGTCCTCCGTCGCGGCAAACAGGCGGTTCAAGCTGCCGAAGTGCTGGATCAACTCGCGCCCCAGATCGACGGCGCTCTTGCCCTTCACGCCAACGCGCAGGAAGATCGCCAGCAGTTCAGCATCGGATAAGGCGGCCGCGCCTTGCGCCAGCAGACGCTCGCGGGGGCGTTCATCCTCGGGCCAGTCGGTAATTGACATGATGTAATCTCGGTTAAAATGCTTCGTCGGATGTAACTACTCAGGTCACCGCTTTCAACACGGAGTACACAGAGGCACAGAGATCACAGAGAAATCAAAATCCATCGGGTTCTCTCTGTGTTCTCTGTGTTCTCTGTGTCTCCGTGATCTCTGTGTTGAAAGCGCTGTGGTTCACTATCCGGCACTCACCTGCCTCCTAAGAAACAGAACACTGCTTCTTCGCGAACGCTTGGCCCGCCCACGGGGTTGGGAAGCTGAGTAATTACCGTCAGGCATTCTAACCAAGCAACCGGATCATTCGTATGGAATTGACAGGAAAACGCATCACCCTGGGCGTCACTGGCGGAATTGCCGCCTATAAAGCCGCCGAACTCGTGCGCCTGTTGATCAAGCAAGGCGCTCGCGTCCAGGTGGCGATGACCGAGGCAGCCACCCATTTCGTCACGCCGGTCACCTTCCAGGCGCTCTCAGGCAATACGGTATTTTCTGATCAGTGGGATCCGCGTGTCGCTAACAACATGGCACACATCGACCTTTCGCGTGACGCAGATGTTTTGCTGATTGCTCCGGCCTCGGCGGACTTTCTGGCCAAGGTCGCTAACGGTCTGGCCGACAACCTGCTAAGTACACTGACCCTGGCCCGCGACTGCCCCTTGCTGGTCGCTCCGGCAATGAACCGTCAGATGTGGGAGAACGCAGCGACCCAGCGCAATATCGCCACGCTGCGTGGGGATGGCGTTACCGTAATCGGCCCGGCGCGCGGCGAACAGGCCTGTGGCGAAACCGGCCTCGGGCGCATGATCGAGCCGGAGGACATTCTTGCCGAAGTGATCGCCTTCTTCCAGCCCAAACACCTCGCCGGAAAAAAACTCCTGCTGACCGCCGGCCCGACCTTTGAAGCGATCGACCCGGTACGCGGCATCACCAATCTGTCGAGCGGAAAAATGGGCTTCGCCGTTGCGCGCGCGGCGCAGGAAGCGGGTGCCGAAGTTACGCTGGTCTGTGGGCCTGTTAGCCAGCCCACGCCGCGTGGCGTCATGCGCATCGACGTCATCAGTGCGCTGGAAATGCACACGGAAGTGATGCAACGTGCAGCGACACAGGACATCTTCATCGGCGTCGCGGCAGTGGCCGACTACCGCCCAGCGACTGCTGCCGAGCACAAGATCAAGAAGGATGGCAGCGCCGCACCGCCTATCGAACTGGTCCAGACACCGGATATTCTGGCTGACGTTGCCGCACTTCCGAGCCCACCTTTTTGCGTTGGCTTCGCGGCAGAAAGCCAGAACCTGGCTGAATACGCGCAGAAAAAGCGCGCCGCTAAAAAGATTCCGCTGATCGTCGGCAATCTGATTCAGGATGGTTTTGGCGGAGATAACAACACGCTGATTCTGTTCGACGATAACGGCCAACGCCCGCTAAGCCCGGCCCCAAAAATTGAACTGGCGCGCCAACTGGTGGCGCACATCGCAAACCTGCTGGAGAACCGCTAATGCCCCGTATCGACGTCCGCATCCTTGACCCGCGCCTGAAAGACAGCCCGCCGCACTACGCCACGCCGGGCTCAGCGGGCCTTGACCTGCGCGCCTGCATCGAAGCGCCGGTGAAAATTCACCCCGGCGAGACGATGCTGATCCCGACCGGCATCGCCATTCACCTGGCTGATCCCAGCCTGGCGGCGATGATACTGCCGCGCTCGGGGTTGGGACACAAACACGGCATCGTGCTCGGCAATCTGGTCGGGCTGATCGACTCTGATTATCAGGGCGAAATCATGGTGTCGACCTGGAATCGCGGCAAGGAAAGCTTCACGCTCAACCCGCTCGACCGCTTGGCGCAACTCGTCGTTGTACCGGTCGTGCAGGTGGCGTTCAACGTGGTCGACGAGTTCGACGCCAGCACACGCGGCGCCGGCGGATTCGGAAGCACGGGGAAATCGTGAAAACCGGATGGGCTGCAAGCCAATAGGCATGCGGGTCTACAGCTAGTGGTTTTATCGCCCAATGAATTGGGCTCCTACGTCCCCCCGGACACCACCGGGTAGGAGCCCAATTCATTGGGCGATGGACACAGTTACCTCGACCAGACCGCGCAGCGCATTGGCCACGTAAAGCTTTGGTGCGCTGAGCAAGTCATCACGTGTAAGTACACGTTCGACAGCCCGCCCCGACTCCAGCAATTGTCGCCGCTTTACGCCAGGCAGCAGGCCGCAGGCGAGTGGCGGGGTCAGCAGGACGCCGTCACGCTCGACAAAAACCGTGCTGCGCGCTCCCTCGCAAACTTCACCACGGGTATTGAAGAAGATCGCATCGAAGATATCAGGGCTGTCGGTCAGCCGCGCCAGCGCCCGGTCGTAGCGGCTACGCGCCGTGGTCTTGTGGCGCAGGAGATAGTCGTCGGCGTCCAGCACCTCGTCAGCCAGAACGACCATCCACGACGAATTGTTCTCCGGCAAGGTGGCCGCAGTAACGAGAAAGCGCCCACCATGCGCGAGTGTCAGACGAACCCGGAATACGCCTTCGCTATGCACAGCGGCCTGCACAGCCAGCACATCGGTAATTGCACTCGCGTCGCAGACAAATCCCAAGGCGCGCGCCGACGCTTCGAGGCGTTCGAGATGCAAGGCCAGCAACGAATACTCACCGTTCTCAAGACGCATCGTCTCGATCAGCTCGAATCCCGGATCGAAGGCCGTGAGAAAACGCGCTTTCAGGAGGCACTCGGCGTATTCGCTGGCCGGATCGGAATCAATGACGATTCCACCGCCAACACCCAGACGCCCTCGCCCGTTCGGCTCAAGTTCCAGCGTCCGGATAGCAACATTGAAACGGCAATCGCCGCCCGGTGCCAGCCAGCCCAGCGCCCCGGTATAAAGACCGCGTGATGAAACTTCCAGTTCGGCAATGCGCTGCATGGCGCGGATTTTGGGCGCGCCGGTAATCGAGCCGCAGGGGAACAAGGCCCGGAACAGGTCGAAGAGACGCACACCGGGCAATTCGGCTGAAATCGTCGACACCATCTGCCACAGCGTCGGATAGGCCTCGGCTTCACAGAGTGATTCAACCTGAACCTTGCCCGGCTCGGCCAGACGCCCAAGATCGTTACGCAGCAGGTCGACGATCATGATGTTCTCGGCACGCTCTTTATCGGATGCCTGCAACGCGCCGCGCTGCGCCGCATCGGCCTCCGGTGTGGCACCGCGTTTGGCCGTACCTTTCATTGGACGGGTCACAACCCGACTTCCATGACGCTCAAAAAACAATTCGGGCGAAAACGAGAGCAACGTCTCTTCAGGCATCGAAATGTACGCCCCATACCGTACCGGTTGCCGTTCGCGCAAATGGGTGTAAAGCGCCAGCGGATGGCCGTGGAACCGAAACCCAAGGGGAAAGGTAAGGTTGATCTGGTAACAATCGCCATCGGCGATCCAGCGCCTTATCAGCCCAACTCTGGAAGCGTGAGCTGCGGCATCCAGCGCGGGAACCAATTCAGCCACACCCGCGATTTGCTCATGCTCGGGCATTAACGACAGACGCATTTGAAGAAAAGCGGCTACAGCATCGGCATCGAGCGACTGTGCCCGGCCGAATACCCAGCCGCGCAGTTTCGGACTACCCAGGTTCAACGAATCAAGCGCCGGCTCGAAACAGGCGCCAAACGCATAATCCACCGCCAGGGCAACCCATTCGTTCCGGGCCGAAGCCGCCTCAATGGCTTCGAACGTATCCATCAGTTGGTCAGCGTCTTCATCGAACTGGATGGTTCGACGGTAGTCGGAAAACAGAATGGCACCACCACCGTCAGCATCAAACAGGGCGAAACGGTCGTCGACCACGTTCATCATTCAGTTATGGAAGAGAATCAGCCGCTCACTTGCGCCTGAAGAAGAATTCAAAAACCTGATCGAGTTCTGTATTCGACAACAGCTGGTTACCCGTCTGCTTGGCAAAGGCCTGAAAATCCTTGGCAGCACTGGGGTCGGTCGCCAGAACACGCAGCACCTGACCGGTGGCCATCTCGGAAAGCGCTTTCTTGGTACGCAGGATCGGCAGTGGACAGTTCAGCCCCTTGACGTCAAGTTCACGATCAAATTGCATGATCAGTTCCAGAGCAAGAATAAAGGCGTATTTTACCAACCATTCTTTTTCAGCTTGTCTTCCTCGATCTGCAACTTGCGTAGCTCGCGCAAACGGGCATCCACCGCCGACTGCTCATAGAAATTGCCGTCAGTCGCCTGTTGTGCAAATTGCAACTGCTCGATTGCCTGCCCGAGTTGCCCCTGCAGCAGATAGAACTCGGCCTGAGACCGATGCTGCGGCAGACGCTTGCCCAGAGCCGAATAAGTTTTCGCCTGCAAGCCATAGAGCTTGTAATCGGCAGAATTCAGCTGCAACTGTGATTCAATAAACTGCAAGGCCTGATCGTACTGGCGGCCCGCGTAGAAGGATTCGGTGTAGCCATAGACGAGAGACTTGGCTTGGGGAAAACGCTGCAAGGCCTCACGATAAATGGCCTGCGCAGCGGGCAAGTTGCCTATGCTTACGTTGATCGTTGCAGCCAGACCGGCAATCATCGGCGACGAAACCTTGAGCGCCGTGATCGCTTCCATTTGATGCTGCGCGGCGGGCAGGTCCTTAGCCCTCATCTGGGCCAGCGCCAGCCCATAACGAACCGCAGCCAGCGAAGCATATTTCCTTTCACGTAACAGGGTTTCAAACTCGGTGACGGCCTCGCGCGGTGTCCCCATCTGGGCGCGCAGTTTGGCGCGCACAAGATGAAAATCAAGGCCGCTGACCACTTGGCGATACGGGGAACCTTGAGCACGATTCTGCATGTCGGAAATCCGCTCGACGGTCAGCGGATGCGAACGCAAATACACCGGTGCATTGTTCTCGTAAAGCCGCCCGGCCTTTTGCAAGCGTTCAAAGAAATCGCCCATACCGCGCACATCCAAGCCTGCTTTTTCGAGGGTCTGATAACCCATACGATCAGCCTCACGCTCGAAATCGCGGGAATACGCCAGCTGCGACTGCACGAGGCTAGCCTGGGCTGAGGTAATGGTCGCCGCCGCGATATCCGAGTTGGCGCGCGCCGCCAGAATACCAACGGCCATGGCGATCAGGCTGGGAATCGTATTCTGCTTTTCCTTCGCCAATTGGCGGGCCAGATGATTCTGGGTCACGTGCGCAATCTCGTGCGCAATCACGCCCGACAACTCGGACTCGGACTGCGCCGTTAGCAAGGTACCGGTGTTCATGCCGACGAAACCACCGTACATGGCAAATGCATTGACCGTGTCATCACGAATGGCAAAGAAATGGAAATCGCCAGTCGGATTCGCGCTCGCTTCCACAAGACGACGACCAAGTCGGTCAAGGTAGTCATTGATTTCGGGATCGTCAACGTAACTCGGTTCACGCAGGCGAATTTCGTTCATGATGCTCTCGCCGATTTTTCGCTCGATCTGTGGCGAGAGCTCTGC
>JAIFNM010000042.1 GCA_020047725.1 Betaproteobacteria bacterium | reverse complement strand
AAAATGGAGTCCTCTTCGCCCACGGCCACGGTAACAAACGTCAGGCCGATGACAACGAACAGCATAGCGAGAAGGGTTGACGAAACGAAGCGCTTCTCCATAACGGGGTGGGGAAAGGCGTCGACTGTGACTGAGTTCATGCGATTTAATTTCTTCAAGGTTGATCAGGATTTCGTCAGATGCGCGTGGCACCAGTTGACGAGACGAATCATATCGATCCCGGATCAACGGGTCTGTTGCTGATTTGCCCTGGTTTTGTAACGCGGTGTGATCCAGCGTCACCTTTTGAGTGCAATCTTTCGGCATGTTTTTTCATATCAATTTTTCGTCAAATCCATTACCATGGTATATGTTGGCAGTTGGATTTTGCATGCATTTATCCTGCGTACAAACGGATACATTCTGTTGCAAAACGCCACTTGAACATGATGCGCCTTTTCCCTATCTTCTGAAGGTGCCCTAGTTGCCGGAACCCAATCTCGTTCAGCTGTGGCTCACCTCCCAATATTTTTAGTGCCGGAATCGAAAATGATGCTAAACGCGCAAACTATCAAAGCCACTCGTTCCGTTCACTTGCTCACCAACACCCATGCGGATGCCGAAGAGCGCAGCGAGATCCTGGCGCTCATGCGCTTCACCAAGCGTGGAATGTGCGCCTTTGAGATATCGGAAGCCAATTTCCTGTCCATCCAGAAGGCCATGTCGCATCTTCAGGAATTGGCGGCGAGTGGGAATATCGTCCGAGTCGTCAGGGATGGGATGCTCCTGCACGAGCTTGCCTGACGGATCGCAACTCGATCTGAGCACCTGCTTTCCAGAAGCTCACAGCCGTGTGTTTCTGGAAACGTTCCGGTTGAGAACTACTTCCCCTCGTAGCTCGACAGCGTAACGCCAGCGTGTGCGAGGAACTCGCGAATCTGTTTTATTTCCGGTTTGCCGCAGGTCGAACTATTGTGTGGATGATGCAGAAATACCTCGACCTTGTTCAAAACGATCCGGAAGCGGGCACCATGCGCCGATTCAATGCTTGCACCGAGATGTACCAGCAGTGATTCGATCTCGCGCCAGTGGATATTGGCGCTGACCGGTTCATGGTAAATCGTCTGTAGCAAATGCAGATGTTTGTGACTCATGCAAACCTCCACAATCCAGTAAGTCGGAATAAATCCCGCTGAGCCCCTATTTTGCCCTCATCCGCGCACTGTGGGCAAATTCACTACGACCTCCAGCCCACCGCCTTGGGCGTCAGCCAGACTGACTTCGCCACCGCAAGCGACGACAATGCGTCGCACGATGGCCAGACCCAAGCCGCAACTGCCGCCCGTAGCACGGGCTGGATCAATCTGGGCAAAAGCTTCAAAGGCGTGCTCGCGCTGAGCAACCGGTATTCCCTTACCATGATCACGAACACGCAAGGTAAGCGTTTCCGGACATTCGACCGAAAGCGACACCTCCACCGGAGGTGCGCCGTATTGCAAAGCGTTGTCGATCAGGTTATCGAGCAGACGCTGAAGATTGCCGTGGTCGATGGCGACCTGGCAGGCCGCTGCCGCTTTGCTTGCCGTCATTTCGATTGGCCGTCCAAGCTCACGCTGCCGGGCGACCTCATTGCTGATGGCGTCGGCAATCAACAATGGCGAAGCGGTTTGAGTACTGCTCGCCTCGCTGCGCAGGAAAGCCAGACACTGACCGACAATGCGCTCCATGTCGTCTGCATCGCGCGTCAGGCCGCTGCGTTCGGCGTCATTTTCAAGCAAGGCCAGGCGTACCCGGAGCCGAGCCAATGGCGCGCGCAAATCGTGAGTCAATCCGGCGAGCATTTCACGACGTTCAGCGTCGACCAGCGCCAGTTGGCCCAGCATGGTGTTGTGACACTCTGCCAGGCGGCGCACTTCCCTCGGACCTTCCGGCTTTACCGTACGGGCGCTGCCGTCGCCGGTGGCCGTCACGGCTTCGGCAAGACGTGCCAGCGGGCCGACAATACCGCGCACGAAAAATCCGGCAATGAGCATCAGCACGCCCAGTACGGCAGCCAGCCACAACCACAGATCATGCGGCAGTCTTTGTGGTTCAAAACGGGGTGGCGGCAAAACCAGCCACCAGCGTTCGCCACTGGCCATGAAACCAATCCACAAACCGCTGCGTTGACTCGGGCCAGCGTGACGGAGGATCACCGGCTCGCCCAGAATACGGCTGAGATGCGAGGCCAGGCGGCCGGCAAAACCGAATTCCGGTTCATGCTCGGGAACAGATTCGCTGTCCGGGATAAGCTGGAGCCATTGCTCACCGACATCCGCCTCCTCAAGACGGCGACGAGCGTCACCGTCTAGCCCGGGCAATACGGTTTGCAGCAGGCGAACCTGGCCGGCAACAAACTGGGTTGTCTGGCGCAGGTGCCTGGTTCGATCATTGTCGAGAACCATCGAAAAGGTCGTGTACTCGGCGATGGCAACAACGGCGACGACCAACAGGACCGTACGCGCCGCAAGCGAGTCCGGGATCAGTTTCATTTGTCAGGCTCTTCCTCAGAGTTCCCGTCGGGTACGAAAACGTAGCCGACGCCCCATACCGTTTGCAAGTAACGGGGATGCGCCGGATCGACTTCGATCAGTCGGCGCAGGCGGTGAATTTGCACGTCGATGGCGCGGTCGAAGGATTCGCTGTCGTCGCCGCGCGTCAGCTCAAGCAAGCGTTCGCGCTTCATCGGGATGTTGGCGTTAGCGACCAGAATGTTGAGCAGGGCGAACTCGCCGCTGGTCAGGGCCACGGTCACGCCCTCGCGCGCTAACTGGCGAGTCGCTCGATCCAGCTGCCAGTCACCAAAGTGAATAACACCGCCCTTCGGATCGGGTGCCGCGGCCGGTTGGGTGCCGCGCCTCAGCACAGCCTCGATACGGGCGACCAGTTCGCGTGGATCGAAAGGCTTGCCAACGTAATCATCGGCGCCCATTTCCAGACCAATGACGCGGTCGACGGGTTCGTCACGCGCCGTCAGCATGATGATCGGCCGCATCTCGCCACGCGCGCGCAAACGACGGCAGGCGGCCAGCCCGTCCTCGCCGGGCATCATCAGATCGAGTACCACGAGGTGCGGCTGATAGCGCTCAAGGTAGGCGTCGAGCTGTCGCGTATCCGGGAGCAGGAGCGTATCAAAGCCGTGGCGGCCGAGATAAGTGGCCAGTAGTTGGCGCAGCTCGGGATCATCATCGATCAGAAGAATCTTTTTCATGCAAAAACCTCGGAACAGTATGGCAGCCATTCTATGCCCGCCTGTTGCCTTAGATCGGCCCTGGAAACAATTTGAAACCTTCTGCCCCGGAAACGAAATCCTTTGCAATGAGGCAAGGCTGAAAATGGCACTGTCGTTAAAGAAACGGCATAGACAGAAAACCAATCACTAACCAAAGGAACTATCCACCATGAAAACCAATATCTCTCGTTTCATCGCCGTGAGCGCTCTTGCCCTGACACTGCCCATATCAGCGCTGGCGTTTGGCCGCGACAACGGCCACTCTGATCGCGGCGGTGATAACCGACCGGGAATGGAGATGCGCCACAGCCAGGGCATGGCTAACCTGCGAGGAATCGATCTGAGTGCGGCGCAGGTTACCCAGTTGAGCGCGCTGCGCGATGAGCAAAAGAAAGCGTCCACCGACAAAGGCCAGGCCATGCGCGACCAGCACGATGCATTGCACAAACTCGTCATGTCGGACGCCTACACGCCCGCTGCAGCCGCTGAAATCATCGCAAAGATCGGTGCAGCGCAGAGCGAAATGGCCAAGCTCCGCGCTGAGCAGGGTAACAAAATCTACAAGATCCTTACGCCGGAGCAGCGCACCAAGATGCAACAAAACGAGTTGATGGGTCGTGGCTCGATGGGTCACGGACCTAAGCGCTAAGCGCAGAAACGTCCTGCCTCCGAAACAGGGCCGACCGAAGGGATAGCCAAGGCGGTCGGCCCCATGTAGACCAAGGAATAATCGTGAAACGTATTGCTCTGCCGCTCTCTCTCCTGATCGTTGTACTTTGGGCCGTACTCCAGCCCGCCGAAATCCTGAGCTTCTCTGCTCCTTTTCTGACCATGCGCAAGGCGCTGACCTTGCTGACCGGCGCACTCGCTCTCGGCTTGATGGGCTTCAGCATGCTGCTGGCACTCCGCCCCGCCTGGCTGGAACGCAGCTTGGGCGGCCTGGACAAGTTGTTCAAGGTCCATAAGTGGGCAGGGATCAGCGCTGTATTGTTGGTGGTTACACACTGGCTGCTGATTCTCTCGCCGCGCACTCTGGCGGAGTGGGGATGGATAGAGAAGATCATTCGTCCCAATCGACCGCATGGAGCGGGAGGCGAATCGCTGGTTGGATTGGCCAAGGAAATGGGCGAATGGTCGGCCTGGATCATGATTGTTCTGGGCATCGTCGCCCTTCTGCGGTTTGTGCCATATGGCTGGTTCCGCAAGCTGCACAAGGGTTTCCCGATTGCCTTTCTGATAGGCGCGTTTCACAGCGTCATCCTGGTGCCGAAAGAAATCCTGACTACCCCGTTCGGGATGCTGAACGTGGTGATCGCGTTGGTGGGGAGTGTGATTGCCGTTCAGTCGCTCGCCGGCATGATCGGACGGAATCGCAAACATTCTGGCCGGGTTTCGAGCGTTTCGGTGACCGAAGCAGGAATCATTGATCTGCAGGTAACGCCCAGCACCGACTGGCCGGGGCACAAGGAAGGACAGTTCGCGCTATTGACTCTGGATCGCAAGGAAGGACCACATCCATTCACCATCGCGTCGGACTGGAAACCCGGTGCACCCTTGCGTTTCGCCATCAAGCCGCTCGGTGACTACACGCGCACACTGGCCGGACGCGTGAAAGTTGGAGATGCAATAACGGTCGAAGGACCCTATGGCCGCTTTGATTTTGGCGACGTTTCCGAAGAACAGGTCTGGGTTGCGGGTGGCATCGGCATAGCGCCTTTCCTTGCACGTCTGGAATCGCTGGCCGCCTCGGGTGGCGCGCAGGGCAAAGTGCATTTCTTTTACAGTGTGACGAGCGCTGCCGAAGCGACCTTTCCGGTGGGCTTGGAAGACCTGTGCTGGCGCGCCGGCGTTGACTTGCACCTGCGGGTCGACGCCATCGATGGACAGTTCGATTCCGGCGAAATCGGGCAGTTCGTGAACAAGGCGCGTGGTGTCTGGTTCTGCGGCCCGGCCGGTTGGGCCAGAATACTGCAGACAGCCTTGCAACAGAATCACGGTCTTTTGCCTGGTCGCTTCCATCGCGAAGTATTCGAGTTCCGTTGATCGATCCTCCAATACATTCTGAATCGAGCGGCCACCGTACCACTTGATCGATACCGCCACACAGGAGTTTTTCCATGATTGTTCCACTCGCCATCGCTGCAGCCACCGTGCTCTCACCCATCGTTGCCACGACCCTGCTTTCTTTCGGGCTGGTCGCGACAGCATCCAACCTGACGCGGACCAGAAAGCCGGTTCTGGTCACGAATGAAAAGAGCACTATTCACGGCCTGAATGAAATGTCGCGCCTGCACGACAAACTGAAGCTCGACGCCAGGCAGGAAACACTCTGGCACAAGGCGGAGAAAGGCGACTGGGACAGCATGGGTGAGAATCATCAGTGTTTCCGTAAGCAATACGAGGAAGCACTGCGCATGATCAATCAACAGGGCCCCGAGTTACTCTCCGAAAGGTCGAGCGTGGGTGAACAAAGCGTCTCCAACGCCAGGTGTGATCGCTGGATGTCAGTCTATGACACGCTCAACGCCGGGCAAAAAGAAACCGCCAGCCGTTTTTTCCAGACCAAGCTGGAGCGCATGGAGTGCTTTGGGCCGTGCAACAAAGGAGTGTTTTGATCCGGGCACCTTGGGCATTTTCGTGGGATTCATTTGTAAAAGGGCCATTCCGCTGGCCGCCGTACTCTTGCCGCTATTACCGAGTCTTGAGAGCCGCTGCGCCTAGAGAAAGATAGGCTCCGGTATCAGCTCGACACCAAACTTCTCGCGCACGTCATGCTGGACGGCTTGCATCAACGCCACGACGTCGCCTCCCGTCGCGCAGCCGCGATTGACCAGCACCAAGGCCTGCTTTTCGTACATGCCGACCAGTCCGAGATTCCTCCCCTTCCAGCCAGACTGTTCGATCAGCCAGCCTGCCGCGAGCTTCATCCGCCCGTCTGCCTGTGGGTAGTGCGGCAAGCCCGGATACGCCAACAGTAGCTGCTCGGCCGTCGTCGAAGAAATAACCGGGTTGTGGAAAAAGCTGCCGGCGTTGGGAATTTGCGCCGGATCGGGCAACTTGCGCTGGCGCACGGCAATGACGGCGTCAGCAACGTTCCGGGCACTTGGCGCAGC
>JAIFNM010000237.1 GCA_020047725.1 Betaproteobacteria bacterium | reverse complement strand
ATCCGGTGGTTGTTGGCGGCCAGTTCTCGGTGCTCTCGACGGACATCTTCTTCGCCATTGTCGGCGCCCAGTACGATCAAGGCCGCGCGGCATCGCTGGCCTGGATACTGACGATTTTTGCCCTTGCCGTCTTTGCCCTGCAACGCGGCCTGCTCGGCAAGCAGAACTACACCACCGTCAGTGGCAAGGGTGACTCAGGCATTCCCATGCCCCTGCCAGACGGCGTGCGCCGCAGCTTGAACGCCGTGGTGTACCCTTGGCTGGCCTTTACCGTGATCGTTTATCTCTTTGCCTTTGCCGGCGGTTTCGTACAGACCTGGGGACGCGACTACACCTTCACTCTCACGCACTTCAAGACGGCGTTCGGGCTGGAATGGGGGCAGTTTGGGCTGGTCTGGGCCGGCACCGCGTGGAACTCGCTATTTACCACGCTTAAACTCGCCGGAATCTCCGCACCGATGACTGCCGCCGTTGGTCTGCTGATCGCCTATCTGCTGGCACGCACCGAGTTTCGTGGCCGCGGCTTGTTCGAGTTCGTCGCCCTGCTCGCTTTTGCCATCCCCGGCACGGTTCTGGGCGTGAGCTATATCCTGGCCTTCAACGTTCCACCGGTGGAATTGACCGGCACCGGCCTGGTCATTGTCCTGTGCTTCATGTTCCGCAACCTTCCCGTCGGCGTGCGCGCCGGTACGGCGGCATTCAAGCAACTGGACAAATCGCTCGACGAAGCGTCCCTGATGTTGCGCGCCTCGGCCATGCAAACACTCTTTCAGGTGGTCCTGCCCTTGCTCAAACCAGCGCTAGTGGCCGCGCTGGTGTACAGCTTTGCCCGAGCGATGACGACCGTCAGCGCAGTGATCTTTCTGGTCACAGCAGAAAACGAACTCGCGACCACCTACATTATTGGCCGTGTCGGCAACGGCGACTACGGCGTGGCCCTGGCCTATTGCACCGTGCTCATTATTCTGATGTCACTGGTCATCGCCATGATTCAGTTTCTGGTGGGCGAACGCAAACTGGGGCGGCGCAAGACCGGCGCTACGGTCACCGCAATTCCAGCTCTTTGAACACCCTACAACCTATCCCGCTGAACACAGGACACAACACCATGAATCACGGCGTCGAATTCAGGAACATCACCAAGCGCTATGGCACCGATCCATCGGGGCCGCTGGCGGTCAAGGGGGTCAGCTTCGAGGTCAAAAAGGGTACGCTGACGACCATTCTCGGACCATCCGGTTGCGGCAAAACGACCGTTTTGCGCATGATTGCCGGCCTCGAATCTCCGACCAGCGGCCAGATCATCATGGACGGAAAAAACGTGACGACCCTGGGGCCTGCAGATCGCAACGTGAGCATGATGTTTCAGAGTTACGCCCTATTTCCGCACATGAATGTTGTTGAAAACGTGATGTACGGCCTGAAAATGTCCGGCGTCGCCAAGGACGAAGCGCGCGCACGCGCCAGCGATGCACTGAAGAACGTCGGACTGGTGGGTTATAACGAACGCCTGCCCAGCGAGCTATCCGGCGGGCAGCAACAACGTGTTGCCCTGGCACGAGCGCTGATACTGGAACCCGCCGTGCTGCTCTTCGACGAGCCGCTGAGCAATCTGGACGCCCGTCTTCGCCGCGAGATGAGGGAAGAAATCCGCACGCTGCAACAGCGTCTTGGCCTGACTGTGGCATACGTCACACATGACCAGAGCGAAGCACTGGCTGTCAGCGACCTGATTATTGTCATGAACGACGGCCTGATCGCGCAAAGCGGCTCGCCACAGGATATGTACGAGCGACCGGAGAGTGAGTTTGTTGCCGGTTTCATGGGTGAAGCCATGCTTTTCCCAGGCACGGCCAATACTGACGGAAGCGTTAGGCTCGGTCCATTGGAAATCACTCCAAAACAAAGAGTGAACGCCGGTGCCGTGAAGGTTGCGGTTCGTCCCGAGGCCTGGCAGATCAATCGCGACGGTGCCGGCGTATCCGGAAAGTTGGTCAAATCATCGTATCTGGGCAGCTTTTTTGAATACACCTTTGAGACGGTATTGGGCAGCATCTTCGTCGTTTCACCCGACCTGACCAACGTACTGCCACTTGGCGCCCAGATCGGACTGGCATTGGCGGACCACGGGGTATCGGTGGTCAGGGTCGCCTAGATGCGCTGCTCGAAACGTTCCGAAAACACGGTCCGATTGATCTGAACGGCATGAGAAGAATCCTCTTTTTCGACATCGACAACACCCTGCTGGATCACCGTACCAAGACTATTCCGCGTTCCGCCCTGCAGGCGATCGAAGGACTCCGAAAGGCCGGCCATTGTGTTGTTGTAGCCACCGGCAGAAGCTACGAACACGCCAAGCCGTTTGTCGACCAGATTCAGCCAAGCTACGTCATCACGCTGAACGGCGCACGAATCCTCAGGAATGGGCACGAGGTATTGACCGTTCCGCTGCCGCGTGCTGCACTCGTCGATTTGTTTGACTGGTTGCAAGGCCAAGACCACACCTTCGGGGTCAACAACGGGCGAACGTGTTACCTCAGCAGCTACGATTCCCGTGCGCTTGAGCCCTTGCATGAAGTCGGGATCGCCATCCAGACCGACGATCCTTTCTACTTGCGTCAGGACGTCTATCAAGGCTGGCTGTTCTTTGACGAAGCACTGGATGCAAAGCTGTTCCCGGCAATTCTTGATCGCTACCCAGAGTTCGATCTGGTGCGCTGGCACAAATCAGCGGTCGATGTGTTGCCCAAGGCCACCAACAAATGGACCGGTTGCCGATGGGTCATGGCTCAAACCGGGTTTACACCCGAGCAAGCGATTGCCTTTGGTGACGGTCTTAACGACGTGGAAATGCTTCAGGGCGTCGGGTTGGGTATCGCCATGGATAACGGGCATCCCGAGCTCAAGGCGATTGCCAATCGCATCGCGCCGGCGCTACATCTGCATGGGATTGCGGCTGTACTCAAGGAGCTGTTTCAGGTCGGAAGGACGCGCTCGAACTGAACGATGGCATCGAGCCCGACCACAAGGCCATTCTCGATCCGGTTCTTCAGCGTCAGGGCCGCACCCATCGAATCGGCAATCTCGGAGCAGATGGTCAGCCCCAGCCCACCACCTTTCGAATGATGAACCGCCGAAAACGGTTCGAACACTTTCGTCTCAATATCCGTCGACAGGCCCTCTCCGGTATCCCAGACATGCAGCAATACAGACGTTTCGTCCGCCCGTATATTGATTCCCAGGCTGCCGTCCGTCGGGGTATGCCTTATCGCATTGCTCAGGAGGTTCGAAATCAATTCCCCGATCATCCAGGGGTGTCCGAGGGTCCATGCTGGACTGGCATCAAGGGAAAAATCGATGTTTTTTTCCGAGATCAGCGGCGACAGATCAACGGCCACGTCCTGCGCCAGCGTCGAAAGATCGCACAACTCCTTTTCTCCTTTGCCACGCATCTGTTCAACCTTGGCCAGCGATAGCAACTGGTTGGCAAGATTGCTTGCGCGGTCAACCGTAACCGCAATTTCCTTGATCACTTGCTCCGCTGGAGCGTCTCCGCACAGCCCGGATTGCACTTGGGCCTTCAATACGGCCAGCGGCGTCCTAAGTTGGTGAGACGCGTCAGAGACAAAGCGTTTCTGCAAACCCAACAAGCGGTGCAGGCGAGCCATGAGCTGGTTCAAGGCAAAAATGACAGGTTGCAGTTCCTTGGGGGCGGACGTTGTTTCCATGGGAGAAAGATCTTCGTCCTTGCGCAGATCAAGCAGGTTCTTGAGGCTCGCCAGGGGGCGCAGGGCGCGATTGACGACGATGACCGTGACGGCAAGGACGGTCATGAGAAGCATCGCCTGACGCGCCAGGGTTCCGAGCAGAACTTTGCGCACCACGTTGGTCCGGTTTTCCATCGGCTCGGCGATCTGGATGATCGCTCCATCGTGCGCCCCGGCCAGAGAGAGAGGTTGAAAGACCACGGCGATTCGCACCCGCGCATTGCCGTACTGCCCTTCATTGATTTCAAGAAGCGTGGGGGCGTTTGGCCATTTCTTGATGTTCGGCAAATAAGCCGGAAGATCTCGGTCCCCGGCGAGAAAACTGCTGTCGAGTTCGTTAATGCGATAGAGCATCCGCGTCGAATACTCCGCCTCGTGCACTTCCAGCGCCGCATACGAGACTGGAATCTGCAATCGCTTGTTATCGATGCGCAGCGAGTCCCCGATCGAATACGCCGTGGTTACCAGCATTCGGTCATACGCTGTGTTTGCAGACTCAAGTGTATTTCTGTACAAGGCAAAGCTGTCGATTACGATAAAGACCGTAATCGGAACAATAATCCACGCTAACAGATACGCCTTGACTGATAGCGGCCGCCAGAAGATCTTCATGCTTTGCCGGGATCACGCTGGGCGCGAAGCAAATACCCCAAGCCTCTCAAGGTGACGATCTCAGCCCTGGTTTCCGAAATCTTCTTCCTTAGCCGATAAACCAGCACCTCCACCGCCTCGAGCTGCGCGTCCTTGTCGGCCGGGAACACCTGTTGCAGTAGTCGCTCCTTCTTGACGGCGCGCCCCTGATTGTTCATCAGCAACTCAAGCATTGTTTGTTCGCGCGGCGTCAGTTCAAGCGGGTCATCACCAAGATAAAACGCGCCAGAGTGCCTCTCGTAACGCAGGTTTCCGCATTTCTGGCTGCTTGCATCGCCACCTCCCTTGCGCCGGAGCAGGGCGCGGATGCGCGCATCCAGCTCTTCCAGATCAAACGGCTTTGAAAGGTAGTCGTCGGCACCGGCATTCAGGCCCGCCACCTTGTCCCCCACCGCACCGCGAGCGGTAAGCACCAACACGGGCGTATCGATGCCTTGCGCCCGAATCCGTTGCAGCACATGGAGGCCATCGATCATCGGAATGTTCAGGTCAAGTATGATCAGGTCGTTATTTCCCTCCTTGATGTGACGCAATGCGGCACTTCCATCAAAGCACGGCTTGACCGAGAAGCCCCGCCGCTCCAATGTGCGAACCAGCACCTTGGAAATATCGACATCGTCTTCTACAAGCAGGATCTTCATGATTTCGCTGAGCGGGCTATTGGGAGTCTGAGGTAATTACTGACGTCTTTATACAATCTATTGCCACCCTGCGCCACCGTAATAATGCCTCCGGAACTGCCTCTGAACGGTGCGGCCTGACGCGCCAGAATGGCGACAACATTCTGGCGGCAATTCACGAGATCGACTTCATATTCACCGAAACACCCTGCCTGGGAAAGAGAAATGAAAATCAGCACCACACCTGGAGCGATTCTGATCGGGTTTGTTTCAACCTTGGCGTTGCCCGCAAACGCACAGCAGGGTGTAGTCAACATCGTTTGCGGCGTGCAGGTCGAGTGGTGCAATTCCGTCCAGGGCGCGTTTTCCCGGGAAACCGGAATCACAGTCAATATGATCAAGAAATCCGCTGGGGATGCGTTTGAGCAATTGGCGGCCGAGAGTGCAAACCCGAAGACTGATGTCTGGTTTGGCGGAACAGGCGACTCCCATCTGCAGGCAGCAGAAAAGGATCTTACCCTCGCCTACCAGTCACCCAATATCCACTTGCTGCGCGATTGGGCGGTCTCGCAGGCTGAAAAGGCCAATTACAGAACCGTCGGGATCTATGCAGGACCTCTGGGCTTTGCCTATAACGCTGAACTGCTGGAGAGGAAGAAACTGCCTGCACCATCGTGCTGGTCGGACCTGATCAAGGCCGAGTACAGAGGCGAGGTGCAGATGGCCAACCCTCACTCGTCAGGCACCGCTTTCATGGCCGTCGCCACGATGGTTCAGCTGTCCGGTGAGGACAAGGCGTTCAAATATCTGAAAGCCCTGCACAAGAACATCAACCAGTATCCGCGTGAAGGAAGCTCCGCGCTGAAAAACACTTCGCAGGGGCAAAACACGATATCGATCAGTTTCATCCACGATGTTCCGGGCGAAGTAATGGCCGGTTTTCCAATCAAGGCCGTCATGCCTTGCGAAGGAACAGGGTATGAAATTGGATCAATGTCCATCGTCAAGGGAGCTCGCAATATAGTGAATGCCAAGAAGTTTTACGACTGGGCGCTTACTGTTCCTGCTCAGGAACTGGCAGCACAAGCAAAACAGTTTCAGCTGCCGGCCAACATGCGCGCGAAGGTTGATCTCCGGGTTCCTGACATCAACAAGATCAAGCTGATCAAGTATGATTTCGAAAAGTACGGAAGCCCGTCCGAACGCTACCGCCTGCTGGAGAAATGGGAGAAGGAGATTTACAGCCAGCCAGCGCCGTAAGATATCCTCGGGACCTACATCGGGTAGCCGAAACGCTTGAGCAGTTGTGTCGTTTCGTAGAGTGGCAGGCCCATCACGCCGGTATAGCTGCCAGCCAGTCGTTCGACAAACATTCCCGCATGGCCCTGAATGCCATAGGCACCGGCTTTGTCCATCGGCTCGCCGGTAGCAACGTAGCTGCGGATTTCGGTCTCTTCGATTACTCCGAAAGTCACCTCACTGACCGACAGCACCGATTCGAGCCGGCCTTCAAAGGCCACGGCAATGGCGGTGAGAACACGGTGCGTATGACCAGACAGTCGACGCAGGATGGCTCGCGCATCGGCTGCATTGGCCGGCTTCCCAATGATTTCGCCATCGAATTCGAGCGTTGTATCGGCTGCCAGCACCGGCTGAGACAGCAATCTTCTCCCACCGACAATGCGCCAGCCATGCTCGGCTTTGGCGCAGGCCACACGCTGCACGTAATCAATGGGCGCTTCGCCGGCATACGGCGTTTCGTCAAGTTCGCCGTCCTCACGAGGTGCGTCGCGAAAGACGATGGTATCGAACTGAATGCCGATCTGGGCCAGTAACTCGCGTCGGCGTGGGCTGCGCGAAGCAAGGTATAGCCTCGGATTGTTAAAATTTATCGGCATCAGCCTTCCCGGTGGTAGGGGTGGTTCTTGACGACACTAACCACACGATACAACTGTTCGCAGAGGATCAGTCGCGCCATGGCGTGCGGCAGAGTCAGGCTGGAAAGGCGGATGGTGTCGTTGGCACGCTGCTTTAGTTCTTCATCGATACCGTCGGCACCACCGATGATGAAAGCCGTATCACCGCCTTCGCGCATCCAGTCTTCAAGGCGATGCGCCAGCTTCAATGTCGTCAGATCAACGCCGCGTTCGTCGAGCACGACGATACGCGAATACCCCGGCAAGACCGCCTGCAAGCGGGCTTTCTCAGCCGTCAGAAGCTGTTCGCGGGTCTTTGAGCCGCGAGGCTCAGGTTTTATTTCTGTAACGGATAAAGGCAACTCGCGCGGCATGCGCTTGACGTACTCAGCGCAGCCTTTGGCCACCCAGTCGGGAAGTCTATGGCCCACCGCGAGAATGCCGAGCCTCATGCGCTGGCAGCAACCGCCTTGCGTACGCGAGCCGGGGCTTTGGTGCTCCACAGTTCTTCAAGGTTGTAATAACTGCGAATCGCCGGTTGCATGACATGGACGACGATGTCACCCAGATCGACCAGCACCCATTCGCCACCATCCTCGCCTTCGGTCGAAAGAATCTCGCCGCCGGCTTCGCGTACCTTTTCTTCGACATTGCTGGCCAGAGAACGGACCTGGCGGTTCGAATCGCCGCTGGCGATGATGATGCGCTCAAAAAGCGGCGTAAGTTTGGCGGTATTGATCACTTCAATATCCTTGGCCTTGATATCTTCAAGGGCGCTGACGACGAGTTTTTCAAGCTGGGGTAGTTTCATTATGGGTTCAAATCTCCGAGTAAAAGTGGTGAGCCTGGATGTGATCGACAAGCACGTCAGGCAATAAATATCGCGTGCTGTGGCCCTTCGACAGCAGTGTACGTATCCGGGTTGCAGAAATATCGAGTTGAGTCATGGCGAAAGTAGCGATGCGACCCGCGGGGGATTCAGCCAGCATCAAGGAATCAGTGCAGAAGCGGTCACGGAAGAGGCTGGCCAGCGCTGGCGACAGGCTGGCCGTATCCACCGGATAACCCGGACGATATGCAATGGCGATGTGCGCCAGTTCAATCAGTTTCTCCCAGCGATGCCAGCTCCCAATGCCGGCAAATGCGTCGGCACCAACGAGAAGAACCAGCGACCGCTGGGTACCGCAGACATCCGCCTGACGCAGGCGCTCCAGTGTCGGCACGGTATAGCTTGTTTGCGCCGCATCGACTTCAGCGGCATCAAGTTCAAAGCGCGGATTGCCATCGATCGCCAGACGCACCATCTCAAGGCGCTGTGGCGCCCCGACTTTTGGTGACTTTTTTTGAGCCGGCTGACCGGCGGGAATCCAGCGAACTCCGGCCAGGCCCAGCGCATCCGCCGCTTCTTCAGCCAGGCGCAGGTGGCCAAAATGAACCGGATCAAAGGTGCCGCCGAAGATCCCCAGCGGCTTGCCAATTTCCTTCTCAGGCATCTTCGTCAACAGTGACAAAAACGTCGCGGTAGCTCACATAGAAGCTGGCGTAAAGCGTCGGCAGGAGTATGAACACGATTGCCAGCGTCAGCGTCACGGAGAACATTTCGCCGCCATCGGAAAGCAAGGAACTCAACAGGCCAACCACCAGCCCCGGAATCACTGCGCCGACCACCATGATCGCTGCGGAGTAAATCAGAAACGCCCGCCAGTTGCGCAGGCAGGCAACGAAGCTGAAGAACAGGGATTTGCCAGGCGGCAAATCGTGCCAGGCGACCAGAACGGGGGCAAACCAGTAGGCCATGATGAGCGGCGAGAATAGAACCAGCGCCAGCTGCCCGGCAAGCATGATTTCGCCGCTGGCCACCGCTTGCTCACTGGGGCGCTGACCAAGAACAACAAGCTGGAAAAGCAAGCCGTCATCGACCAGGCTGGTAATTCCGAGGATGGTGACACTGACAGCAATGTAGATGGCACCGAGCACCAGCAGGGAACGCAGGTTCTTGTTGAAGCCCGAAAACAGCAGTTGCGGTGGCATCGGGTTGCCCTGCTCGATCAACCGGCAGGCAGTCATCAGACTGACCGAAAAAACCGGGATGAGCAGTGTCGCTACGACCTGCCCGATGAAAGGCAGCGAATTGATCAGCGCCATCAACATCCAGTAGCTGAGCACGAAGAACGAAAGCATCAAGTGCCGCTTACGGAAAATTCCGAAACCCTCGGAAATCCAGCGCCAACCACGACGGGCGGGGAGTGTCAATGCTTGCATGGCGACGCAAAGTTAAGATTAGTTGGCAACGAAAATATCCCGATACGAAACATAGACCGATCCGGAAAGAACCGGAATGAGAAGCAGAAAGCCAAGACCGACAGGCAGTGCGGCAAAGAACATCAGCACCATGACGATCAGGCCATAGACAAGAAACGGCAGCGTGTTTTTCAGGCAGGCATTGAAGCTAGCCTTTAGCGCGTTAACCGGTGACATATTGTTGAAGAAGACGAGGGCTGGGGCAAACCAGATGGTCATGATCAGGGGAAATAAAAGGAGCAAGCTGACCAGCTTGGCAACAAGCGCCCCCCCAAATAACAGAGCAAAACCTGCCATGCCGCCCATGATGATCACGCCAAGGATAAGCAGACCATTCGTATTAGCCCGGAAGCCGGAAAAGAAATCAGAAACCTCAAGCATTTCGCTATTCGACGCTTTTTGGCAAGCTCGCAGCATGCCGGAACATAACATCGGGGTCAGCAAAAAAAACACCATTGCCCCGACCAAGCTCACACTGGACAGCGCAAAAGAGACGATGATCAGGAGCAGGGAAACTGCAATCCAAACCCATGGATTAGCCACGAAAATTGCCCAGCCGTGCCTTAGCCACTCAAAGGCATTGCCGGCAGGGACGACTCGACTTCGGCCATCAAAGGCCGGAGCTGGAATCGGGAAGTGTTCTATGGCAATGCTCACTTGAGTGGATTGGGGAAAGAATAAAATGCAGCGGAAAAACGGCAGCGCACTAGTGCGGCTACCACAGTTTTGCAGGCAGCGCACCGAGGGAATAGCGCTGGATCAGAAGGTACCAATCACCCACATCGGTACACTGAGCTGCGGCGTCCCCTGGGAATCCGGCCGCACAAAAACTCCGTCACCGCGCTGGTCAATCAACGTGTAAGGAACTCCGTACTCCGGCGTTACGATGATTTTGTACAACTTACCGTTCACGCGGTGCTCTTCGACCGTATCACCCTCCCGCTTCCTGATCGTCACCTGTGGCTCCAACGAATCACTCAGCGGCGCCATGACCGGCGGCGGGACATCCGGCAGGGGCTGCAGGTCGGTGCGCGTTTGCGCTGAAACCGGGGCAGCGAGGATGGCCAACAGGGCAATGAGGGCGTTGAGGCGGCGCATGAAAGTAATCCCGGATGGCAAACGATAAGCGTTGATTATATTACAGATTGAGCAGCATCTCGCGCTCTGAAGGCAGTGGAGCGAAGCCGCGCGACTCGTAGTGCTTGAAAATGGCTTCGACAACCTCTTCCGGCTTGTCGATCAACTGAAGCAGGTGAAGATCGTCGGGCGAAATGACTTTTTCATCGACCAGCGTGGTGCGGAACCAGTCGATCATTCCTCGCCAGAAGGGTTCGTGCACTAGAATGATCGGAATCTTCTGGCTTTTGCCCGTCTGGATCAGGGTCAGGGCTTCGAGCAGTTCGTCGAGCGTACCGAAACCGCCGGGCATCACGACGTAGGCATTGGCAAAGCGCACGAACATGTATTTGCGTGCGAAAAAGTGGCGGAAGGTCTGTGAAATGTCCTGATACACATTGGTCGTTTGCTCGTGCGGCAACTGGATGTTGAGGCCAACACTCGGCGACTTGCCGAAGTAGGCGCCCTTGTTGGCGGCCTCCATGATGCCGGGGCCGCCACCGGAGATGACCGAGAAACCGGCGTCCGAGAGCTGGCGGGCAATGTCTTCGGTCAATTTGTAATATGGCGAATCGGGCTTGGTCCTGGCGCTGCCAAAGATCGAGACCGCCGGCCGGATGGCGGACAGGCGCTGCGTAGCTTCAACGAACTCTGACATAATGCCGAAAACCCGCCAGGCCTCTTGCGACGCCGTGAACTTGGTCGCGGCAGGATCGGCCAGCGGCGGGATTTTTTCTTTTTCGCTCATTTAATTTTCTCGATCATCATTTCAACTATGCCTATCCTGCTGCTGGTCGACGGTTCGTCGTATCTCTACCGCGCGTTTCACGCCATGCCGGACCTGCGCAACTCGCAGGGCGAACCGACGGGCGCCATCTACGGTGTATTGAACATGCTACGCCGGCTGGATAGTGACTACAAGGCGCAGGACGTTGCCTACAAGGCCTGCGTTTTCGATGCCAAGGGCAAGACCTTCCGCGACGACTGGTATCCTGAGTACAAGGCCAATCGCCCGTCGATGCCGGACGACTTGCGCCTTCAGATCGAACCGATTCACACCGGCGTTGCGGCCTGCGGCTGGCCGATCCTGATGGTCGACGGCGTCGAGGCCGACGATGTGATCGGCACGCTGGCGCGACAGGCGGCGGCTCAGGGTATCGACGTGGTGATTTCGACCGGCGACAAGGATCTGGCGCAACTCGTCGA
>JAIFNM010000005.1 GCA_020047725.1 Betaproteobacteria bacterium | reverse complement strand
CGATGCCAACGAAACGCGAGATTGGCGCATTCATGCCGACTTTGCTCAGTGCCTGATCGCACAGGCACGCAGCCTCTACATCGGCGACAGCTTCGGCATCGAGTTGGAGAACACAGCGTATGCGCTGGACTCGACAACCATCGATTTGTGCCTGTCGCTCTTTCCTTGGGCGTTGTTCCGCACCACCAAGTCGGCGGTGAAGATGCATACGCTGCTCGATCTTCGCGGCAATATTCCCAGCTTCATTCACGTCTCCGACGGCAAACTGGGCGATGTCAAGGTACTGGACATTCTGGAGCTGGAACCAGGCGCGTTCTACATCATGGATCGCGGCTATCTGGACTTCGAGCGGCTTTACCTGATGCATCAGGCGCGGGCTTTCTTTGTTACGCGCGCCAAGTCGAATACTCGATTTCGCCGTATCTATTCGGCGCCGGTCGATCGCAGCACCGGGATCATCTGCGATCAAACCATTGCGCTGACGGGAACGATCAGCCGCAAGGATTATCCGATCCATTTGCGTCGCATCCGATTCAAGGATCCCGAGACCGGCAAGACCTTGGTGTTTCTCACCAACAACTTCACGGTGACGGCCGCCACGATCTGCGCGCTTTACAAGGCACGCTGGCAGGTGGAATTGTTCTTCAAGTGGATCAAGCAGCATCTGCGCATCAAGAAGTTCTACGGCAATTCAGAGAATGCAGTGAAGTCGCAAATCTGGATCGCCGTGTCGGTCTATGTCCTCGTGGCTATCATCAAGAAGCGCCTGAATCTGGACGCCTCGCTCTACACTTTGTTACAGATATTGTCGGTCACCCTGTTCGAGAAGATGCCCTTGCAGCAAGCGTTCCAGAGCAGCGACTACGAAATACCCGAGGGCGTGCCTTGCAACCAACTGAATCTATTCGATTATTAACCGGACGGCAGTGATCCGCAGTGTAAAAACACTCTGAATAGTGCCGTACCCCCGAAAGCCGCATCGATAGGCGATCCTTGCCTAGCATATCGTGAAACCCGCGTCGATATTGGCTCCCGGAGCACATCCACGAGAGTTCCGGACCGAGCCGAGGCAAACCCGGGCGCGTGTCGAATTCACGCGCAATGGGCGTCATGCGCGCGCCAGCCTCTGCGAGATGAATGGCACCCTGGTCGTGATCGACACGAAAACGCTGAAGGAGATCAAGCGCATTCCGGCGAAAAAACGCGTCGGAAAATACAATGTATGGAATAAAATCACCCGCTCTGAAGTCACCAGCCATTGATCTGCCAAAAAGCGAAAGTTGAAATGAAGTTCAAAGTGAAAAACCTGCTGCCCTGGCTTGTAGCCGCAGCAATCTCAGTCTTCAGTTGTACGGCGCTGGCCACGCCCAAAGCCGCCGAAAATGAAGATGAGCCGGTCACCCTGGGAGCTGATGTAGCCAAGCCCATACTTTCCGCCAAATCGGCGAAACCCGCCAAACAGAAGGTCGCCAAGAAGGCCCGGCCGGCCAGCAAAGGCAAGGCGCGCAAGATCGCGTCCAGAAAAAAATAGCCCCGGGAATCAGGTACGTGACTCTGTGCTAGAGTTCTGTCCCTCTGCACCCGCCCATAACGGAGTTCGCGATGTACCGTTTTCTATCCACGCTTTGCACGACCGTCCTGTTGATATCGTCAACACAAGCTTTGGCAGAGATGCCTCGCATGGAACTGAGCGCCAGCTTCCACCGCATCGAAGCTGAAGTGGCTGCCGATCAGACCAGCCGGATGCAGGGTTTGATGAATCGTCGCAGCATGGGCGCCAATCAGGGAATGCTCTTCGTCTTTCAACAGAAAGAACGCCATTGCATGTGGATGCGCAATACATTCCTGCCGCTTTCAGTGGCTTTCCTTGACGAGGAAGGCAAGATCATTAACGTCGAGGACATGAAGCCGCAATCGGATGACAGCCACTGCGCTGCCCGCCCCGCGCGTTTTGCACTGGAAATGAATCTTGGCTGGTTTTCCAGTCGAGGACTCAAACCAGGACAGCGCATTGCGGGCATCGAAAAATCGCCCCGCCCACGCTAACCCTCAGCCAACATGAGCTTTAAAAAAAGATTGGCGTGGCGCGCCAGACAACCACGCAGTGTTGAGCGCACTGCCTTCATCCCGTGGTTGCGTAATCGAGGATCGCTGACGGCTCGCCTGCAAGCCAAAGGAAGCTTTACTGTTCGTTTGCTGCGCCAAGGTCTGGCCATGCCGACGCTGGACGAAGCGATTGCACTCGGCATCAAGCGCAATCAACTGGCATGGATTCGCGAGGTGGCGCTGTTCTGTGACGGCCAACCCGTGGTTTTTGCGCACACCGTATTGCCTTACCGGCCACGCGGCGCCTTGACCCGCTGGTTCGAACGACTGGGAAGCCGCTCGCTGGGCGCCGTGCTCTTTTCGCACCACGGATTCTCGCGCGGCGCACTCAAAAACAAGCGACTCGACCGTCGCCATGCCCTTTTTCAACCGGCCATCGAGGCCATGCAACTCGGCACGGCCGCGCCATCAACCTTGTGGGCGCGGCGTTCCCTCTTCGTTTTTCGCTCCCAGTCCGTCCTCGTCACCGAGGTCTTTTCGCCCGCTCTGCGCGTTGATCAGACCAAGCCCTGAACAAATAGCTCGACCTCAAGCCATCAAATCAGTATAATCCGCGCCTTGCATTGAAGTAGCCGCATGTTTTTGGTGGTTTTCTCTGATGCACAACGCGCTTCGCGAACCTGGCCGCATCTCTAAAGCCCTCCTGCCTTCTGGTGTCGATTCATTGAACACCGCCCTGGCACAAAGCTTTTGTGCCGAAAAGTACTGAATTCTCTCGCTCTGGCAGAGTCTCTCTCAACTATTTCGTTGGTTGGCGTTGCATTTTTTTGCGCTCGTGCGCCGATTGCATTCGGCTGCGCGACGTTGTTCCATACGAAAGAGATTCATGACTTTTGCAGAAATCGGGCTTCACGAAGTACTTCTTAACGCTCTCAACGCTTCAGGTTACACCCAACCAACGCCGGTCCAGGCGCAAGCTATTCCTGCGGCCATCACCGGACGCGACCTGCTGGTTTCGTCACAAACCGGTTCAGGCAAGACCGCCGCCTTCATGCTGCCAGCACTGCACCGCTTCGCCGGCCAGGAACGTCCGGCCTTCGTGCCCGAGGCACGCCGCACACCGAATCAGGAGCGCCAATCAGCTCGCTCGCGAGGCAATGATCGCGTACGTTTCCAACCAGCACAACCAAAGATGCTGGTGCTCACCCCAACCCGCGAACTTGCTCTGCAAGTCACTGCAGCCGGCGACAAGTATGCCGGCCAACTCCGCCACCTGAAAGCAGTCGCTATTCTGGGCGGCATGCCCTATCCGAAACAGATGGAACTGCTGGCACGCAACCCGGCAATCCTCGTCGCTACACCGGGTCGCCTGATCGACCATATGGAATCGGGCAAGATCGATTTCTCGCAATTGCAGATTCTTGTGCTTGATGAAGCCGACCGCATGCTCGACATGGGCTTTATCGACGACATCGAAAAGATCATAGCGGCGACCCCGGCAACGCGCCAGACCATGCTTTTCTCGGCGACGCTCGACGGAACAGTCGGCCAGATGGCGCGCAAGATCACCCGTGACGCGATCACCATCCAGGTCGATGCCTCAAATACAAAGCACGAAAACATCGAACAGCGCATGCACTTCGTCGATGATCTGTCCCACAAGAATCGTCTGCTCGACCACCTGCTACGCGATGTCACCATCGACCAGGCGGTTGTCTTTACGGCAACCAAGCGTGACGCCGACACGATATCCGACCGCCTGAACATCGCCGGCTTCAATGCCGCTGCGCTGCACGGCGACATGCATCAGGGCGCTCGCAACCGCACACTCAGCGCGATGCGTCGCGGGCAGGTGCAGATTCTCGTCGCTACCGATGTCGCTGCACGCGGGATTGACGTACCGACCATTACCCACGTTTTCAACTACGATCTGCCGAAATTCGCCGAAGACTACGTTCACCGTATCGGTCGTACCGGCCGCGCTGGCCGCAATGGTCTGGCGATCTCCCTAGTCAATCATGCTGAACACTTCAACGTGCGCAAGATCGAGCGTTTCACCAACCAGCCAATTCCTGTCGAAGTCGTAATCGGCCACGAGCCGACACGCCGCGCACCTTCAGGCAATGGCCGTCCCGGCGGCAAACCGAACGGTCGCCCGGCCTGGAAATCGAGCGAAAGCCGTGGCCCTGCCGGTCAAGGCAAGCCAGCTGGCCGGCCCGACACGCGTGATTCACGCGACACACGCCCGAGCAAGCCTGGCACGGGTGCACCAAAGCCAGGTGGCTATGCCCGTGCCCCGTATCGTGATGGAGCCAAGAGCGGCCGCCCCGCTTCTGATGGAGGCAACCGTCGCACCTACAGCGACCGGTAATTTTTGGTTGCCCAGAAGAACCCGCTTTTGCGGGTTTTTTTCGCCCACTTTGTTTTCTCCGCTGGTTGAATGACAATTTGAAAATCGACAAACTGCAGGAGAGCGCACCATGAATCCTCAACTGATCACGAACTGGGGCGAACACGACAGTTTTCTGAAAAGTATCTTGGTACTGGCATCGAAAACACTGTTTATTTTTGATCAGGACCTATCGAAGCTGAAACTTGAACGATCGGATAACACCGAATCCCTGCGTCGTTTCCTGAGTGCTGACCGGCAGAATCTTCTATGGATCGTTGTCAAAGATGCCGAGCCCGTCCGACGCGACAACCCACGCTTCATGAAACTGCTTTCCACATATCCACAAACTGTGACGCTTGTCGAATGCCCGAGGCATCTGGCCTCACTCAACGACTCGATGCTGATCGCTGACGACAGGCACGCACTAATCCGTTTTCACATTGACCACGCACGCTCCAAGGCAATCATCGACAACGCAGAAGAATGCCTCCCGTATGCCTTCCGTTTTAAGGAGATAACAAAGGAAGGTGGTGAACAAGTTTTCGCGACGCCCCTTGGATTGTGAAAGTCATTTGGCATTGTGCACTGCATGGTCCAGAGCGCAGTCTCATTCTGCTGATATAATCTTCACTTGGCTGGGATGCGTTTCCATGTAAATCAGTCAACCAAAGGACCTTTGGCTCGTTATTGTTATTTTTATTGATAGGAAATTTTAAATGAAGAACTCGCTCCTCGTTGCCGCTCTGGTAGCCCTGACACTGACCGCCTGCGCCAAGAAGGAAGAGCCCGCACCTGCTCCCGCCCCGGCCCCTGCCGCAGTTGCCGCTCCTGCTGCCGAAGCTGCAAAACCTGCTGAAGCTGCTGCCCCGGCCGCCGCTCCTGCTGCCGAAGCTGCCAAGCCAGCCGAAGCCGCCGCTCCTGCTGCCGCCGCGCCTGCCGCTGATGCAGCCAAGCCAGCTGAAGAAAAGAAGTAATTCTCTCCCGCTTGCAAAAAGCCGGTTTGCGCCGGCTTTTTTTCGTCTGGAGAAAAATCGAACTCACAGCTTCATAGCATCTGCCGCCAGTCGAAACCTCGCTCCTGGCAAGCCACACCGATCCAGTTCTCGGCACAATTCAATTCTGAAGCCAATACACGTGCAGCCAACTCCGCGCGATTGTTCTGCTCGCTGAGATGTGCCGCAACAATATGCTGAAGTTGTCGCGTCTCAATCTGCCGTAAAAGAGAAGCAGCCTGATCATTGGCCAAATGGCCGAAATTTCCCGAAATGCGGCGCTTCAAATGCATTGGATAACTGGACGCAAAGAGCAGTTCAGGATCGTGGTTACACTCAAGAACCAGCGCATCACAGACACGCAACACATCAACGACATGTTGGGTAATCATCCCGCTATCGGTCAGAACACCAAGGCGGTGCTTTCCGTCCGAGAATACAAACTGCACCGGCTCGCGCGCATCGTGCGGAACCGGGAAAGCTTGGATTTCTATATCTCCGATGGCAAAAGACGCATGGCTATCGATCAAACAGCAGTCGGACAACAGCGGCTTGCCACTCGAAGCAGCGCAGTAGGTTCCATGCGTCAGATAAACCGGAACGCCGAAGCGACAGGCAAACTTGAACACCCCGGCGATGTGGTCGCTGTGTTCGTGCGTAACAAGAATCCCGGAAATTTCGTCGGGAGAAACAAACAGGCGCCCCAGTTTTTCTACCGTGGCGCGTGTGGAAAATCCGCAATCGAGGAGGAGCTTGGTGTCACCGGCGTCGACAATCAGGGAATTTCCCCGACTGCCGCTGCCCAGTGAGGCAAAACGAATCACTTCAACTGATCATGAAGCAAGGTCAGGATTTTCTTCGACGTATCCGATTGATCAACACCGCCCTCAAAGGACAACACCTGAACGGTAGTCAATGCACCACTGTTTTTCACAAAAACGCGGAACTTCGATTGCGGAGCAGGCCCGGATCCCTTCCAGAACGCCAGC
>JAIFNM010000152.1 GCA_020047725.1 Betaproteobacteria bacterium | reverse complement strand
GCGGGCGGATTTCGCGAGCCAGTTGCAGCTGCACCTGATCGAAATGGTTGCTGTAGAGGTGAGCGTCACCGAAGGTATGCACGAAATCGCCGGGCTGGTAATCGCAGACCTGTGCCAGCATCAGCGTGAGCAGGGCGTAGGAGGCGATGTTGAAGGGAACACCGAGGAAAATATCGGCACTGCGCTGGTACAGCTGGCAGGAGAGCTTAGCACGCTGGTCGGCGTCTCCCGATGCCGCCGGGGCGACATAAAGCTGGAAGAAAGCATGGCAGGGCGGCAGCGCCATGCTGTCGACGTCGCTCGGGTTCCACGCGGTTACGATGTGTCGGCGCGAGTCCGGATTCTTCTTCAGACCGTCGATAAGCTGAACGATCTGGTCGATTTCACGGCCATCCGGTGTTTTCCAGTGCCGCCATTGATGCCCATACACCGGGCCCAGATCGCCGTTTTCGTCCGCCCATTCATCCCAGATGCGGACGCCGTTTTCCTTGAGGTAGCGGATGTTTGTATCGCCCTGCAGGAACCACAGCAGCTCATGGATGATCGAACGCAGGTGAAGTTTCTTCGTCGTCAGCATCGGGAAGCCGGCGCCAAGGTCGAAGCGCATTTGCCAACCGAAAACCGAGCGGGTGCCGGTGCCGGTGCGGTCGGCCTTGGCGGTGCCATGTTCAAAGACATGGCGCATCAGGTCAAGATACTGTTTCATTCTTTTGCGGAGTGGTTTTGAGCCTTCGATTGTAATGGATTGGCCTGCATTCATCCCCGATTTATGGAAGCGCCTGATTGGCGGTGAAATAGGCCACGAGAGAGATGGCGAAGAAGGCCGCGAAGGAGGTCGAAAAGTAGTCTCAGGCTTGCAGCTTTGGCCATTCGCCCTATATTATCGGAATATTCATATTGCTTTCCCCGCTGGCGGGGAGTAAGGACTGGCCGCCATGATGCTCAACTTTTTCTCGTCACGCCCCAATCATCCGCTGGGAGATGCCAAGGAGCTCAAGCGGATTGTCAGCGAAATTCCATTGGACAATTCTTTGAAGGCGGTTGATGAAGTTTATGGCTGGTTCGAGTCCTTGCAAGCAGCCGATGATTTTCGTGTTGACCATTTCTTCGATGTGGTCCGGCAACTAGACGAAGCGGCTCAAGTGCACGTCCGCCGTCTGTCGCGCGATTATCTGCATTCGCCAAGGCTTTCAAAGAGCGAAGAGCGCCGGCTGTGGACAATGTGCTACAACTACTGGGGTGAGGTGGGTAGTCTCTACGCTCTGTGCCTAGGCCGCTCGCAGAGAAATCCTAAAGACAAAGGCACTGAGGCGTTCAAGTCCTCTCTGGCACTTGTCACAGCCCGCCTGGTGGCAGCGCGTGCTGCTCAGTTGAAGTGGGTCGAATATCGTTATGGGCCGGTTGGAGAGGATTTGTGGCGCGGCCTCGGCCAGCCTTATCGGGTAGCAGAAGCCGGAGGCTATGCGCAAAAACCTGTCCAGCTTTATCCCGGGCAACCTGGTATGACGAACGTGGCGCAGCAATACCTGCAAGCGCTGGTGTTCTCCTCGTCCTCGATGGATAGCCTGTTACCGCTTGAAATTGAACTGGCAGACCGACTGATTGCCCATTTTCTATCGGGCTTTGTTTTTTCGGCTGATTGTTTGCCTGACAGCGTGTATTGGATCGATACGGCGAGTGGTTCGCCGCCTGTGCGGATGGCGCGACAACCCGGCAGTCTGTTGCCGGCGATGCGGTTTTTCTCGCCGGGAACTGCGGCGAAGGCGTTGAACGAGTTGATTCCCGGTGTTGAACGCGGCGAGGTGCCGAAGGATATGAATCTTGGCGGCGAGTATCCGGCCAAGGTGCTGCTGCCGGTGATGCGCCATCTGTCGATATATTGGGCAGCAGAGCCGCCGCAGCGCGAGCACGCCCGTCATGTCGTAAAAACGCGGATTGCCGTGCTGCGCGGGTTTGATGACAGCTTTACGGTATTTGCCGGTGATGTGGCGCGCTTGGGCAAGGAGCGCACGGCCGAGAGCTGGGTGGTTGAGAATGTCAGCCTGGGCGGCTTTGGCGCCGGGCTCGATGACCTTGGCGTTGAATGGCCCGGGATCGGGTCTTTGATCAGCATGCAGCCCGAGGGTGGCGATAACTGGGTGCTGGGAGTCGTTCGTCGTTACAACAAGGACTCTGATGCGCATGCCAGCGTGGGCATCCAGGCGCTGTCCAGAAACGCACAGAGCGTAGAACTGCGGCCGCGGGCGAGCGGGTTTTCCGCCACCGGGGCCATTCCGGGGATCTGGCTACACGAAAGAAATATCCCGAGTGAGGCAAGAATGGTCTTGCCGAACGGAAGTTTCGACGTACGCGAGAGTCTGGAATTCGTGCACGATGACCGGCGTTATTTGTTGACGCCGGTCGAATTTGAAGAGGCCGGAAGCGGTTTCGAGATCGGCCGCTACCGTGAAAGCGTGATCGATTAGTCTGTCGACGGATCCGCGAGTTCTGTATCTTCAGTTGTTTCCGCAGTGCCCTGCTCAAGTTCCTTGAGCAACTGGAAAATTGCTCGGTAGCTGCGTGGGGGCTTGTTCTGCTCATGTTCCTTGAGCGCCGACCGGCACAGCGAACGCAGGTGCTGCAGATCGACCGACGGGTAGAGTGTGGCGATTTCATGCAGCACTTTTTCATCCGCCAGCAGATCGGTGCGCAGTTTCTCAAGGCGATGCAGCTTGGCGGTTTCACTGGCCGATTCGCCGCGAACCAGAGCCAGCGCCGTGCGAATCGGCTCCACTTCGACCGAGCGCATGATCTTCCCGATAAACTGCATCTGGCGCCGCCTGGCCTCGTCGCGCCGCGTCATGCGTTGTGCCGCGCTCACTGCTTCACGCAGATTTTCCGGGATGTCGATTTTTTTGATGCGATCACTCGACAGCTCGACAAGTTCTTCACCAAGCGTTTGCAAATCATCCATCTGCTGTTTGCGCTGGGTTTTCGAGGGCGGTAATTCTTCGTCGCGGTGGGTCGTCATCGGTTTTCAATTCAGAAGCAGGGTTGCAGTTGGTATGGCGATGCCGGAACGGAAGCTCGGCAGGGAACTGCTATGATAGCGGCTTTCAACGCCTGCATCGTCATCCCATGTCACGAACGACCGTTCCCGCCGCGCCTTCGCGTTTCAGTACGCCCCTTGAAACCCTGCAGCAGTACGCTCAGGATGTTCTGGCGCATGCCAAAAAATCAGGCGCCAGCGATTGCGAGGTCGATGTCTCGGAAGGCTTCGGGCAATCCGTCAGCGTGCGTTGCGGCGAAGTCGAAACCATCGAGTACAACCGCGACAAGGGCATCGGCGTCACCATTTATCTCGGCCAGCACAAGGGCCATGCCAGCACCTCGGATTTTTCGCCGGCCGCCTTGCGTGAAACCGTCGAAGCGGCGCTCAACATCGCCCGTTTTACTGCTGCCGATGTCTGTGCCGGCCTGCCGGAGAAGGAACTGCTGGCGACGCGCGAGCAGGGCTTTGCCGATCTCGATCTCTACCATCCGTGGTTGCTTCCGGTTGAAGGTGCTATCGATCTGGCCACGCGCTGCGAGCAGGCGGCGTTTGCCGTTAGTCCGCAAGTGACCAATTCGGAAGGCGCGACGGTCTCGATCCAGGAAGGTCAGTTCGTGTCGGCCAACAGTCTCGGTTTCATGGGTGGTTACCCGTCCTCGCGCCACTATCTTTCCTGTTCAGTGATCGCCGGCAAGGATGAGAACATGCAGCGCGATGACTGGTATTCCACCTCGCGCGATGCGCAATACATCGCCTCGCCCGAAGCCATTGGCGACTACGCTGCACGTCGCGCTCTGGCTCGACTCGGTGCGCGCAAGATAAAGACCTGCAAGGTGCCGGTGCTGTTCGAGGCGCCGCTGGCGGCATCGCTGATCGGAAATTTCATTCATTCCGTCAGTGGCGGCAGTCTGTATCGAAAGACCACTTTTCTCGCGGATAGCCTCGGCAAAAAAGTCTTTTCCAAGAAGATTCAGATTAGCGAGCGTCCACATCTGCGTGGCGGCATGGCGAGTGGCTATTTCGACAGCGACGGCGTTGCCACCCAGGACCGAGAGGTCGTTGTTGACGGGGTGCTGCAGGGCTACTTCCTGAGCGTCTATACGGCGCGCAAACTGGGCCTGCAGACAACCGGGAATGCCGGTGGTTGCCACAATCTGATCGTCCGTCCGGGCAAGCGCGATTTCAATGGTCTGCTCAAGAAAATGGGGCGAGGCCTGCTGGTGACCGAGTTGCTCGGCCAGGGTGTGAATTACGTCAACGGTGATTATTCACGCGGCGCGGCGGGTTACTGGGTTGAAGGTGGCGAGATCGTGCATGCGGTCGAGGAAGTTACCATCGCCGGCAATCTGCGCGACATGTTCCGCAATATCGCTGGTGTTGGCAACGACGTGCTGGTGCGTGGCTCCAAACAGGTTGGTTCGATCCTCGTCGAGCAGATGAAAGTGGCAGGAAGCTGATTGCGTCTTGCGATATCGCTCAAATGAGCCTGGCTGCAGGCCAATGAATACGGGCTTCTTGCGTTGGCCTGCTGTGTAAGCCAATAACCATGCGGGTCTCCGGGGGGCTGCCGTCGCTGAGATCCATCCAAGCGGGTTCTGTAGAAGCTACTCTTCCAGATGATCGCTTGATCCCCCGATAAAATTCCATGCAAAAGCCCTTTGCCACGTTTGTGCTTTGGCTATAATCATCCGGTTGTCTGCTTATCGCTTTCTAACCCCCCCGGAGAATAAATACCATGGAAAGACGTTCCTTTTTGAAGAAAGCCGGCGTCGGTCTTGCGGCCGGCGCCGTGGCCATGCCTGCCATCGCCCAAAATGCACCGACCATCAAGTGGCGGATTGCATCGAGCTTCCCCAAGAACCTCGATACGCTGCACGGTTCAGCTGAATTCCTGGTCAAGCGGGTCTCCGACATGACGGGTGGCAAGTTCCAGATTCAGCTGTTCGCCGCTGGCGAGATCGTTCCGGGTCCGGCCGTCCATGACGCAGTCAAGGACAATACCGTTGAAATGGGCTTCACCTGCTCGTATTACTACTTTGGCAAAGATCCTACGTATTGCATCGACACGGCCATTCCTTTCGGCATGAACAGCCGCCAGACCGATGCCTGGTACCGCCAAGGTAATGGCGCGAAGCTGATGGCCGAATTCTTTGCCAAGTCGAATATCGTCGCTTTCCCGAGCGGCAACACGGGCGTCCAGATGGGCGGCTGGTTCCGCAAGGAGATCAAGACCGTTGCCGATCTGAAGGGGCTCAAGATGCGCATCGCCGGTCTGGCTGGTGCCGTACTGTCGAAGGTGGGTGTAGTGCCGCAGCAGATTTCGGGCGCGGATATCTATCCCTCGCTTGAAAAGGGCACGATTGATGCGGCCGAGTGGGTCGGTCCGTACGATGACCAGAAGATGGGCTTCAACAAGGTCGCCAAGTTCTACTACTACCCGGGTTGGTGGGAAGGTGGTCCCCAGATTTCGACCTACATCAATGCTGCCAAATGGGCGGAACTGCCGAAAGAGTATCAAACCGTGCTTCAGGCTGCGTGCGCCGACACCAATGCGGAAATGTGCGCTCGCTACGACGCCAAGAACCCGCTGGCTCTCAGGCAGTTGCTGGCATCCGGTACACAGTTGCGGCCCTTCCCCAAAGAAGTGATGGAAGTCTGCTACAAGGCAGCAATGGAGTATTACGCCGAGACATCCGCCAAGAACCCCGACTTCAAGAAGATCTACGACGATTACAAGGCGTTTACCGACGAGCAGAATTCCTGGTTCCGCGTGGCTGAAGGCTCCTACTCGAACTTCATGTTCAGCAGGAAGAGTTAAGCAGCGATTGTTTCTCATCAAAGAAAACGGCGACCGAGGTCGCCGTTTTCTTTGGAGCTTGCTTGACTACTTTGCTTGCTCCGTCGGCTGTTCCGGTTCGGAATTGTCGTACTCGTACGCCGGAATCTCGATCTGTACCGAGTTGGCGTCGACGTTGTTGCCCTTGTCGAGATTAAACGTGACCATCTGCGGGAAGGCGATAACCAGAGCGATCATGATGATCTGGATGAAGACAAAGGGTACCGCGCCCCAGTAGATATCGCTGGATTTGACCGAAGCCGGAGCGACTGAGCGCAGGAAAAAGAGCGCGAAGCCGAACGGTGGGTGCAGGAAGGAGGTCTGCATGTTGATGCCCAGCAAAACGCCAAACCAGATCAGGTCAATGCCCAATTTCTCTGCGACCGGTCCCAGCAGTGGAACGACGATGAACGACAACTCGAAATAGTCGAGGAAAAAAGCAAGAAAAAACACCAGAATGTTGACGACGATCAGGAATCCCAATTGCCCACCAGGCAGATTGACCAGCAGGTGTTCAACCCAGAGATGCCCATCGACGCCATAGAACGTGAG
>JAIFNM010000123.1 GCA_020047725.1 Betaproteobacteria bacterium | reverse complement strand
CGGCTCGACTCCGTTGAGGCCGCATGCGTTTGCTCGATGCCTTGGGCAATCAATTCGACCCGTTTTGCAATGTCGGTGCTGGCGCACGTCTGCTCGCGCAAGGCATCGGCCATTGACTCGATCGCCTTGCCCATCTGCGCCGATGATTGATCCATCACCATCACGGCCGTGCGAACCCCCTTCGTATGGTTCGCGCCTTCCAATGCGAGTTCTTTTGCCCGCGACATGGTTTCCAGCGCAGCGTCGGTTGCCTGGCGAACCCCGCCAACGATCTGGGAGATTTCCTGCGTCGATTTCGTTGTCCGCTCCGCCAGTTTGCGGACTTCATCCGCCACAACCGCAAAGCCACGTCCTTGCTCGCCTGCACGGGCGGCTTCGATGGCTGCGTTGAGGGCCAGCAGGTTGGTTTGATCGGCAATTTCCCGGATGGTCTGGACAATGCCGTTGATGCTGGTCACATTTCGGGACAGTTGTTCCATGGTGACCGATGCCTCGGTCATTCCGTCCGCGACCTTGTTGATCGTCTCCGTGGCGGCCGACACGACACCCAGACTGTCATGGGCCTGTCTCTCTGATTCGCTGGACATGCGCCCGGCGTCATTGGCGCTTTCGGACATGGCGCTGATGCTGACCGTCAACTGCTCCACAGCCGCCGCGATGGCAGACGTCGCCGAGCTTTGCTCCTGCGCCGTTTGCGACAGACGTGCGGCGTCGGCGCGGATGGCTTCGCTCTCCAGTACGACCGATTCGGCGCTGGAAACAGTCCCACCGATCAGCTGGTGGATTTGCAACTGCATACTGCTCATGGCGGCGACGATGCTTGAGTTGTCGCCGGGATTTACAACGACCTGGTGGCTAAGATCGCCTTGTGCGATCCGCTGGAGCGACGAGGCGGCATAAGCCGGTTCGCCTCCCACCTGCTGGAAAATTCCGCGGGCCACCAGCGCCGTGATCGCGGCAACGAGAAGAAAACTCATCAGGCCGAGCACGATCGCCAGGGTGCGCGAACTGTCGAAGCCAGCAAGAAGCTTGATGCGATCCTGAGCGGCCGCTGCTTCCGAGCGCTTGACGAGATCAAGCAAGTCGCCCTTTACCGTTCGCCAGGCCGGTGTTTCCTTGGCAACGAGCAGGGCCTGGGCTTCGGCGCCATTGCCGGCCTTGACCAGTTCGATGATTTGATTCTGGATAGGCTGCCATTGGGCAATGTTTTTCTTGAGCCTGGAGGCGATGTCGTTACCATCCGTGTCCTTGGACAGCAATGGGGCCATTCTTTCCACTTCCTTATTGAAGTCGTTATTGGCCGCAGCAAAGTTTTCGAAGCCCTTTTTGTTGGCTGGGTCGAGTTGAATATTGCGCAGTGCCTGTCCCATCTGCAAACCATGAGCATAGGCCGTGGTGGCCGATTGATTGAGGGCAATCTTCTGATCGACAAAACCGAGCAGAATTTCCTTGCTGTTGTTGGCGTGCCAGATCGATGACAGCGCCAGCACAGTGAGCCCCAGCGCGCTGACAAGACCGAGCAGCCAAAGACGCGCCTTCAATGATAGTTTGCTAAGCATGGTTTCCCTTCCTTTTCTTGAACGGTGGTATTTTTCTTGCAAAGGATGAAATGCTGAACCGTGGTTCCATCAATATCCCACTTCACCGGCCACTGCGGCAAGGATTACTGCGACGACGATCGATGCCAGTGTGTAAATCGAGAGCACACTGCTGATGTAGGACGCGTCGTCTTTCGAGGTTCTGAATACCGGAATCACAAAGGGTGGGGGCAAAATAAAGAGGAATAGCACAGCGATCGACTGAAGCTTCGGAAAACCCAGCGCACTGACCATCACGAATGCAATCAGCGAGCCCATGGCTATTGCCGTCCCCAAGCGAACAAAAACGAAGGTAAGCGCTTGTCCGGCGCCCTTGATACGGAAATCCTTCAAGCCAAAGCCGACCACTAAACAAACCAGTGGCGTGGTAAGAGCGCCAACGGTGGCAAGTAGCGGCGACAAGGCCCCATGATCTGCCCACGGACTACCCAGTGCGCCCGGAAAAACAACAGAAGCAAGAAGCCCCGAGACGATAGAAATGATGACTGGCGAGAAAAGCATGTTTTGTATCATTGCCACAGGACGGATCGGTCCGCCGACTTCTGAGCGACGAAGCTGCGTCATCAGGACGGTGAAGACAAAGAGGACTTGGCCAAGGTCGGCGGTGGCAAACGAACTTAATGCACTTTGCCCGAACAAGGCAACAAAGAGCCCATAGCCCAACATTCCCGCCTCAAAACCCTGGAAAAGAAACACCGACGAGGGATTGGGCAATCGAGCGACCCTGGTTATGACATGCCCAATCAGTCCCATGACGCCACAGGCAGCGTAGATTCCGAGAGCCAGCAGTCCCAATTTGCCATCCACGTGGACCCTGGAGAAAGCGCCAAAGAGCAGGGCAGGAAGGGCAATGGATGCGACAATTCGTTTCAGGCCCTCTATCATTTCGACGGTAAAGTAGCTTCTCTTCCCAAGAAGACAGCCCAGGGCAATAAGAAAAAAGATCGGCAGAAAATCGTACGCAAGGGTCATCATTTGGGAATGGCCGGCTTAAAGGATAAGGCTTGAGTGTCGTTGACCGATCCCCCCTCGGTCAACATTAGTTTTGATCAGAAAACCCGTGCGTAGGTCACCGTTTTTGTTGATAAAGCTCAATCGCGGGTTATGGCGTAATCGTCATAACCCGCTGAAACAGCTACCTGCTTGTTCCGAACCCGCTAGCATGACGCAGGGGAAAAGAGAAACGCCCGCGGTGCCGATAATCGCAAGTGATAAAGCAACAAAGGACGCCAGAGTTCGACCTTTGACGGCGAGCAGCGCGCCAAGATAGGCCAGTACTGGCCGACACCACGGTCAGTTAGAGATTGCATAAATCCGGACTTTGGTCGAGGTTAGCGAAAAGAAAGCCACAGTGGCTGCTTGAGCTAAGGCTGCTCCATTTGAGATAACATTGGCTTAAAATAAGGTATGCCGGAAAAATGAGGATCCCAGGTCAAACCCGAGCCCGCTGTTGGTTTCTAAGCCCAACATTCTGTTCGATAGCGCACATTCTCGTAGTGGTACTTCTGCAACAATGTGCTCAATATCGGGGCCACACATATTCACTGCACGCGATCTTCGCCAGCACTACTAAAGGCTTGATTCATGTTTTCCGCCTGAATCATACCGTTCATTTATTCCCCGAATTTCACCTTCCAATTGCTAATCCCTAAGCCGAATGGATTCGATCATGACTGCCTTTCCGTCAAAAACGTCAAAATTCTTTTTGACAATCACACTGGCCTCCTTGCTACTAAGTGCCTGCCAGGAAAAGGAAGTACCACCGCTAATTGGCATGGTGGAAACGCGCGAAATCATGGTGGCATCGAAGCTCGCCGGACGTCTAGCTGAAGTGCTGGTGGCAGAAGGCGATTCAGTCACCGAAGGTCAGCTCGTAGCGCGCCTGTCCAGCCCCGAAGTGATGGCTAGGGTCGAGCAGGCGCGTGGCGCGGTAAAAAGTGCCGATGCCAAACTGACACTGGTTCGCAAAGGCGCTCGAGAAGAGGAGCTGCGCATTGCTCAAACTTCACTGAATCAAAACGCCGATGCCCGCAAGCTCGCGGTGGCCTCGCTCAGCCGTCTGCAAAAGCTGATCGACCAGGGTATGGTGACCCGGCAAAAACTCGATGAAGCCAATTACACCCTGCTTGCTGCACAGCAAGCTGAATCAGCCGCAGCAGCGCGCGTTGAAATGTTAAAGAACGGATCCCGGCCTGAAGAACGCGATGCAGCCGAAGGCACCTCGCAGAGTGCGACCAACGCGCTGGTTGAGGCCGAAAGCTGGCACGAGGAAATGCAGGTCAACAGCCCGACCAGCGGCCGCGTCCAGAAACGTTACTTGGCCGCTGGAGAAATCGCGGCGGCGGGTTCGCCCATTCTGGTCATCATCCGTCCTGAAGACGCCTGGGTTGCAGTGGCTGCACGCGAGGACCAATTGCCGGGCCTGCAAATCGGCAACGTACTCAGAGGAGAATTGCCGGCATTGGGTCTCAAGGATGTTGAATTCAAGGTGACCTGGCTGACTGTCATGGGTGATTTTGCCACTTGGCGCTCGACCAGCCGCAAGGGCGATACTGACTTGCGTTCGTTCGAGGTCCGTCTGGAACCGGTTAAACCAGTCCCCGGAATGCTGCCGGGAATGACAGTTCGCCTGGTGCAGACAACAGCTAAAACACCATGAAAAGCACTGGGTTGTTGACCCGGAGCGATAAATGATCGCGCAGATTCTTCATTTCTCTTGGGCTGAAGTGCGCCGCATCGCGCAGGACAAACAGCGTTTAATGCTCTGGCTGGCGCCCATTCTGGCCAGTATGCTCTGTCTCTGGGTTTACGCCGACCGCATTGCGCGCGAACTTCCCGTCGGCTTCGTCGACCAGGATCGCTCTGTTCTCTCGCGCAGTCTGGAGCGTTCATTTGACGTGGCCCCGCAAATTGCCTTGCGCCCTATGCGTGATGTGGCCGAGGTCAACGAAGCTTTGTTGCGCGGCGAGATTCGCGGTGCCATCGTGATCGCCAATGGCTTGAGCGAGTCCGTACGCGAAGGCCGAACTGGCGTAGTAACCGTTTGGCGCGACAGTTCCATGCCGGTGCCAAGCAATCAGATTTATGCCGCCACATTGGGTGTCGTCAGCACCGAGTCTGCGCGCCTGTCCGTTGGTCGGTTAATGGTTACCGGGATTCCCTACAACCAGGCTACGGAATTGGCGATTCCCCTCCGCGTCGATTCGCGCATCCCCGAGAACCCCTACCTCGATTACATGCGCTATATGGCGCCGGGCTTGATCGCCTCCTTCCTGCAACTGGCACTGATGCTCGCTGGCGGTAGCCTGTTGCCGGATGGCTGGCGGCACTCGCCTTACGCCCGTCGTGAAATGCTTGGTCGCGCCCTGCCGTGGTTCTTTGGCCTGGGCGGTGTATCCACGCTCGGACTAATGTGGCTGGTGCAACACACGGGCTATGCGCTGCAGGCGGTTCCTGCGACGATCGGCTTGGGTGCCTTGTTGATGGCTGCTTCACTCATCACCGGTGCGGCCTTCTCGCGAATTTTCATCAACATCCATAAAAGTGCGCAGATGCTGCTGGCTTTCAATGCCCCGGCCTTTCTGCTCTCCGGGTACGCGTTTCCTGAATGGGCGTTTCCGCCGGTTCTCGAATTATTGACGCGCCCGCTGCCATTCAGCCTGTTCGTCGATGCCTGGTTGGCGATATCCGGCGGCACGCAGGGTAAAGGTTTGAGCGGCGTGCTAGGTCTGAGCTGTTATGTCCTCATTCCGCTCCTCATCCTGGCTCTCCCCCGTCGTCATCCGCTGCTGGCTCCCCATGCGCGGCCCGTGCATAAGTTCGATACGCGCCGCCGTACCCCATGGCATGAGCTGCGCAGCGCCCTGACCACGCCGGGCCTGTCGTTGCTGTTTGCCGTCGCGCTACCGTCCTATTTCATCATTTACGGCGGTGTCTACACGCACAAGGAAGAACTGAAACTGCCCTTGGCAGTTACCGGAGCCCAGAACTCCGAACCATCCCGTTTGCTTGCACGCAGCCTTGATGCACACCGCCGCCTGCACGTCCTGCCGATGAGCGAGGCGGAAGCCACCGAGGCCATGCGCCGTGGCACGGTGCGTGGCATCCTGCATATTCCCGAAAACCTCGACTGGCGCCTGCGCCATCATCGGGCGACTGCTATCCCGCTCGAAGTGCATGCTGATCACCTGCTGCCAGCCGGAGACATTCAACGCGCCGTCGGCGAAGTCACACAAGCCCGGAGTGCCGCGATCAACGCCGGGACCTTCATGCAGGCCGGACTAAACCCAAGCGCAGCCAAAGAACGCGCCATACCTATTGCCATCGACGATCACCCGGCTTTCAATCCGTTGGAGACCTACGGTGACTACATGCTGCCCTTCCTTGGCGCACTCATATTGCATCAGGTTTTGCTCATCGCCAGCGCCTACGCCAGTGCCTACCGCGCGCCAAGCGTCACGCGTTGGATCGCCTACGTGCTCTGGTTTTCGGTCTGGATGATGATCTGGATGGGATTTGGCCTGCGCGTCTTCGACGTACCCAATGAAGCCAACTGGCCAGGCATCGCCGCCCTGAGCTTCCTAGGCATTGGCGCTGCCGCCTGCTTGGGAATGACGCTAGGTACGCTGCTCAAGCACGAATTGTCGGTCTTGCAGTTGCTTGCGTTCACAAGTTACCCGTTTTTCTTTCTGTCCGGGTCAAGCTGGCCACGCGAAATGATACCCCCGTTCATGCAAGTGCTCGGCGATCTGATACCGCTCACACCGTTTTGCACGGGCCTTAATCGAGCCTATCGCATGGGAGCGGATTTCAGCCAGCTCAGACCAGAACTCATCCATCTGAGCGTATTGTTGGTGGGCTACGGATTTTTCGCTTGGCTGACTCGCCACCTTAT
>JAIFNM010000305.1 GCA_020047725.1 Betaproteobacteria bacterium | reverse complement strand
TTCGATTACGTCAACCCTTTTCAGAACCTTTCTTAAACCGCTTCAGCAACTTAAAACAACGCAACCCTTTGATTCTCTTGAAAAATGTTTCAGTGCCGCAGCAACGAAAGATGCGAATTATACAGCCCAAAACGAGGACGTCAAGCCTTTCGATCCAATAGTTTGTAGTTTTGTTGCAACAAACTGGCAAGCTACTGATTTTTAAAAGGATCAAGATACCCTTCAGCTTGGCGGACACAACACCGTCCAAGCACAACTTTATGCGCTTGAGCGCATTCGGGCCATGTTCCCCATAAAAAAAGCGACTCGCGTCGCTTTTTTTATGGGGAACATGGCTACTACGCGGCAAACGACGACCCGCAACCACAGGTAGACGAAGCATTCGGATTCTTGATTACGAACTGCGAGCCTTCAAGCCCTTCGGTGTAGTCAATCTCAGCACCAACGAGATACTGGTAACTCATCGGATCAACCAGTAAGGTCACGCCATTCTTGTTAAGAGACGTATCGTCTTCATTAGCAACCTCGTCAAAGGTGAAACCATACTGAAAGCCCGAACACCCACCCCCAGTCACGAAAACACGGAGCTTCAAGTCCGGATTTCCCTCTTCCTCGATCAAATCCTTCACTTTGCTAGCCGCACTGTCCGTAAAAATGAACGGCAAGGGCATCTCGGTAGCTGCATTCATTAAATTTCCTTCCTAGTCCCCTAGTTAAAAACACTAACTCACCTACCGCGTCAGCCACTGGAAGCCAGCTTAAGCTCGACGGTCTTGGCGCTTATCTGATGCACTAGGCGGCCCTGTATCACTGCCCCCTGCTGCATTTCAATCTGATGATACTCAACATCTCCTGTGACACGCGCAGCAGGCAAGAGTTCCAACGATTCACCCGCAAACACCGGCCCAACCACTGTGCCGTTGATCACCACGTGCCCGACCGAAATTGCTCCCTCCACTCGGGCCTTTTCACTAATAACCAGTGTCCCTTCCTGGCCATTCTTGCTGCTGATGTTTCCATGAACCTCCCCATCAACGCGCAACCCCCCGGAGAAAATCACATTTCCGTCCACACGCGTACCTATACCGATGAGGCTATCAATACTATTTTGGGGAGCACTCCCCTTTTTTAAGCCAAACATGAAAAGCTCCGATTAGAGGGTCACGGACTGTTTTGCGCGCACCACACCTTCCTGCAAAAAACGTGCTTCGACGCCAATTACCACAGCTTCCGGAGGCACCGAAAACACACCATCAAGCCGATGGAAGTGCTTGATATAAAAACGAAAACGCTGGGGAACTGGCTCTGACCCAGAAGGCAGAGTGATCATAGCATCTTTGTCGCCGAGCCGCGTTCTGATCAAAAGCTGAAGGAAGCCAGTAAGGTCTTTGGCCTGCCGACCTCCGTTAAGCACAAGCATACGGTAGCGATACTCACCGGGCGCCCCATCCTGAGTAATCCTCAGGTTATCAATCTTTACTCCTGCATCTTCTCCCGCCCCTGAAGTGGGCATCAACCCTTCGAAGAATGCAAGATCCTCTTTTAGCCCGGCATTCTCGATTTCAAGTGCCTTTACCTGACGGACGAGTTGCTGCTGAGTTACACGCTCAATCTGCAAGCTGCTTTCACCTGACCCTGCGAGACGACGCAACTTGGTCAATTCGGCATCGAGTTCCATCACATGATTGCTGAGCGACTGGATCTCACGGATCGACTCATCACTTTGAAAACCGGCAATACGTCTTCCCGCATCGTATATCCAAGCAGCAAGCGCAAGCGAAATTGAGATAACCACAATTCCAGCCAGAGCGCGCCAATACCAAGCAACGTGGGTTCTTATCGCTAACTTCGGCGCACTAATGCCAAACCGTTGACGAAGACGCCTTAGTCTTAAGGAAGCACCGGGAGTTGCCATAATCCTTCAGTTTCCGCCAGACCAAACATGATATTCATGTTCTGTATCGCCTGACCAGCTGCGCCTTTGACAAGATTGTCGACAACCGAGAGTATAACCAGCATATCCCCGCCCTGCGGTCTGTGGATAGCAATACGGCAGGTATTGGACGCCCGGACTGATCGTGTATCAGGGTGTGACTTCGCGGGCATTACGTCTACAAAGAGCTCGTTTGCATAACGACTCTCATAAAGGGCCTGAAAGTCAGCGTCCTCCGTCATTTGCGCATAAAGCGTGGCATGAATACCACGGATCACTGGCGTCAGATGGGGAACAAAAGTCAACCCAACGCTCGTGCCGGCAATTCGGGACAGACCTTGGCGGATTTCTGGCAAGTGCCGATGCCCCGAGACGCCATATGCCTTAAAGTTGTCCGACGCCTCCGAGAACAGGGAGGAAACCTCGGCTTTGCGACCTGCCCCCGACACCCCTGACTTGGCATCGGCAATCAGGTGACTCGTATCAACCAAACCGGACTCAACAAGCGGCATGAAACCCAACTGAACCGCCGTCGGATAACACCCAGGATTAGCTACCAATCGCGCATTTTGAATCGCAACTCGGTTCAGTTCCGGCAGGCCATAAACAGCCTTCGCCACCCAATCCGGGCTGGCGTGTTGCATACCGTACCATTTCTCCCACTCAGCAATATCGGTGATACGAAAATCTGCTGCGAGGTCTATCACCCGCACACCGGACTCAAGTAACCCCGGCGCCTGTTGCATAGCAACACCATTGGGTGTTGCAAAAAAAACGACGTCACACGCCTCCAGATTTGCAACCGACGGGTCTTCAAATTTCAAACCAACCCGCCCCCGAAGACTTGGGAACATACTTGACACCGGCACACCCGCATCACCACGCGAAGTAATTGCTACGATTTCAACCGCAGGGTGTTGAGCCAACAAGCGCAACAACTCAACACCCGTGTATCCAGTACCACCGACAATTCCAACCTTAATCATCAGCCTCTCCTTAACAGGTGGGCAATGATAATCCGCGCATCCAAAAAACACAAAAGCCGCCAAAAATGGCGGCTTTTGATGGACAACAAAACCTCTCGTCGATTAACGCTTGGAGAACTGCTTGCGCCGACGTGCTTTGTGCAAACCAACCTTTTTACGCTCGACCTCACGCGCATCGCGAGTAACAAAACCAGCCTTGGATAGAGCAGGCTTGAGCGCAGCATCATATTCGATCAGCGCGCGGGTAATGCCATGACGAACAGCACCAGCCTGCCCGGACTCACCCCCGCCAGCAACGTTGACAAGAATGTCAAAACCAGCCGTCTGCTCAACCAACACAAGCGGTTGGCGAACAATCATTCGCCCGGTAACCCGGGAGAAAAACTCGTCAACCGGCTTGCCGTTAACCACGATATTGCCGGTACCACGCTTCATAAAAACGCGAGCTACGGCACTCTTGCGACGGCCAGTGCCGTAGTAGAAATTTTCAGCCATTTCGACCCCTTAGAGTTCCAGAACTTTCGGCTGCTGGGCAGCGTGCGGATGGACGCTGCCCGCATAGCACTTCATCTTCTTCAGCATGGCATAACCAAGCGGCCCTTTCGGGAGCATTCCCTTGACAGCCTTTTCGAGCACTCGTCCAGGAAAACGCTGCTGCATCTTGATAAAGTTCGTTTCGTAAATACCGCCGGGGTAACCCGTATGCCGAAAATAGACCTTGTCTTCGGCCTTGTTGCCGGTGACACGAATCTTCTCGACATTGGTCACGACGATGTAGTCGCCAGTATCAACGTGCGGTGTGAATTCTGGTTTGTGCTTGCCACGCAGGCGGCGAGCGATTTCAGTAGCAAGGCGGCCAAGCACCTTGTCAGTGGCATCAACCACGAGCCACTCGCGCTTTACTTCATGCGATTTGGCGGAGAAAGTCTTCATTTAAAACGCCGTCCTTGTATGCCTGATAACGGAAAGCCGAGCATGTTATTGCAAATCGGCCAACGATGTCAATCAATGTTTTATATGTTACTAAAAAAAACGCGACTCGCAGGAGCCGCGTTAAATCCACACCAAAGGAGGAGGGTGGAGGAGACAAACTTGAAACACAACAAATGACCAGCAAACCTGTGATCCAACAAAGGTAAGTATCCATCATCTAACAATAAAGATCAAGTCCGGTTTGTGCAACGCGACAGGCGACCTTGGAGCACATTACAAGTCAATTTGTAAAATAAATTATGATTGATATCATATAGTTGAACAAATAGCAAGAAACATACTTCACAATTGACAACTACTTACAGACCCTTTTTCAATCACACCACACCCTGAGCAATGATGCAACGCATCATTGCTCAGGGAGGGGCAGGCAGAGAAAGGATTTCCGACTAAAATGTCTTTTTGTAATTGCGGAGCTTGTATGGAATGTAAGGTGAAATGGACTGGCAATGGGATGTCGTTTCTGGCCGAAACTGGTAGCAACCATCTTATAGCCATGGACGGAGCCACGGAGGGAGGGGGGCGAAATCTAGCTCCGCGCCCGATGGAAATGCTGCTTGCTGGGACGGGCGGATGCACGGCGTTCGATGTCGTAATGATTTTGAAAAAGGGTCGCCACGCAATCACTGGATGTGAGGTCAGCCTGGACGCTGAGCGGGCAGAAACCGAACCCAAGGTTTTTACCAGGATTCACTTTCATTTCGTCCTGAGTGGGAAAAAACTGAATCCGGAAGCCGTCGCTAGAGCCATCGAATTATCGAAAGACAAGTACTGCTCGGCCTCTATCATGCTCGGCAAAACCGCCGAAATAACTCACGACTTCGAGATTATTGAAGCTTAAACGTAGTATGCGGCACGCGTCATCACACCTGCAGCGAGTTTCATCGCGGCCTTGATTGGCAGCGGCAACTCCCTTGCGCCTAGACGAACAGCCGTCTCGGCGTGTGAGGCTTCGTCAATCTTCATTTGTCCAACAATCGCCCGCGACGTGGCATCTTGTTCTGGCAATTCGCACAAATGATGCTCCAGATGAGCCTCGACCTGACGCTCTGTCTCGGCAAGGAATCCCAGATTCCAGCCATCTCCAAGCTTGGCGGCCAAAGCCCCAATGGAAAATGCGCCCAGGTAGCACAGGGGGCTCAAAACACTCTTCCGCCCTCCCAACTCGTTGATACGCTGCTCCGTCCATGCCAGATGTTCGGTTTCCTCGTAGGCGGCCTTCTCCAGCGCCGAGCGAATCGTTGGATTACCACACGTCAGAGCCTGCCCTTGATACAAAGCTTGGGCGCAGACCTCCCCAACATGATTGATTCTCATCAAGGCCCCCGCGTGCGCTTTTTCCTGAACGGTCAATTGCGGCTCCACGCATTCGTGCCCAGGAACGCCTCTCGTGGTCGGTGCAGCAACAAAAAGCGTTCGCAACGCCTTATCAAAACCGAGAATCAACGTATCAAAGCTCATGACTTGAAGTTGCGGAAACCAGTGACAAAGCCGGTCTCATGCTCAGCGCTTCCCGCCTTGGCGTAATACTCGAAGCATATCGCTGGCATCCTTGATGAAATACGGTCCATTTGAGCAAAAATAGGTAGTAAAAAGCTCGACATGGTGATTGTTGGTGGTCCCACGTATCTTGACCCACTGGTTACTCTTTGCCTTCGACCACGTTTTGTCCGGTTGGCCGAAAGCATAGAACCTGCGTTCTGAAGTTGCACAACGCATCCCCTCGTAGCTGATGTTTCGCGCTCCGGCAGAGCTCTCCACAACAACGGTATAGCGCAGCACTCCATCAGATCCCACTGACAGGGATGCCCCATCGATCATGTATTTGGTATCGGACACCGCGCCAACCTGAAACTGAATCAGGTTGCCTTGCTCAGGAAAAGCTGGCAGTTGCACTTCGATCTCCGACCAGGCCTTTTCCTCATACGCATCATCGAAGCCAGCCGCCAACAACTGTGCCGGCACCAATGCCATCGCAAAAACACAAAACCACTTCATGGCGTTCAAAGTACCCATTAAGTAAGGGCCCAAGTTCGATCAGGAAAATCACGCAAAAGCGAACCGGTGCTATTCCTTTGGTTCAATCCCAAGCTCCTCTCGCACACTATCCCGACGCGGACGCCGGTGGTCCGCATCGAGAAAGCGCGCGAGCTCATTCAACGCCTGCTCATACACATGACGTTTGAACTCGATGACTGCATCGAGTGAAACCCAGTATTGATTCCAGCGCCAGGCATCAAACTCGGGATGATTACAGGCACGCAAAGAAACGTCGCTGTCTCGCCCGACTAAGCGCAGCAAAAACCATATCTGTTTTTGCCCTCTGTAACTACCTCGCCACTCGCGTTTTACCCAGTGTATCGGCACATCGTAACGCAACCAGTCCTTGGTTCTGCCAAGAATACTGACATGTTCGGGGTACAAACCGACCTCTTCGTGAAGCTCCCGGTACATCGCCTGCTCGGGGGTTTCGCCCCGCTTGATGCCACCTTGTGGAAACTGCCATGAATGTTCACGGATTCGCTTGCCCCAAAAAACCTCGTTCTTCGCATTACAAAGGATGATACCGACGTTCGGGCGATAGCCTTCACGGTCAAGCATTTCGTAAACCTGCAAAATTTATTGGTTG
>JAIFNM010000024.1 GCA_020047725.1 Betaproteobacteria bacterium | reverse complement strand
GGGCCAGAGGCATCAGCAGTGATGTAAGGCAGATTGATTTCGGTCTGTTGGCCAGACGACAGTTCAACCTTGGCTTTTTCAGCGGCGTCCTTGAGTCGCTGGAGTGCCAGAACGTCGGACTTGAGATTGACGCCGGATTCCTTCTTGAACTCTTCGATAACGTAGTCGATCAGGCGCTGGTCAAAGTCTTCGCCACCCAGGAAGGTGTCGCCGTTCGTGGACAGCACCTCAAACTGGTGTTCGCCATCGATTTCGGCGATTTCGATGATCGAGATGTCGAAGGTGCCGCCACCAAGGTCATAAACAGCGATTTTCTTGTCGCCTTGCTTTTTGTCCATGCCAAAGGCGAGCGCAGCTGCAGTCGGTTCGTTGATGATGCGCTTGACTTCCAGACCAGCGATGCGGCCGGCGTCCTTGGTTGCCTGGCGCTGGCTGTCATTGAAGTAGGCTGGAACGGTGATGACCGCTTCAGTAACTTCTTCGCCGAGGTAATCCTCAGCGGTCTTCTTCATCTTGCGCAGGACTTCCGCCGAAACCTGCTGCGGCGCAATCTTGCTGCCGCGCACTTCGACCCAGGCGTCGCCATTGTCAGCCTTAAGAATCTTGAAGGGCATCAGGCCGATGTCCTTTTGAACTTCCTTCTCTTCAAAACGGCGTCCGATCAGGCGCTTGACCGCGTACAGCGTGTTCTTGGCGTTGGTGACCGCCTGGCGCTTGGCCGGCGCGCCACACAGGATTTCCCCGTCTTCGGCGTAAGCAACGATGGACGGCGTGGTGCGCGCGCCTTCGGAATTCTCGATGACCTTCGGTTTTCCGCCTTCCATGACGGAAACGCAGGAATTGGTGGTGCCGAGGTCGATGCCAATGATTTTGCCCATGTCAGAGTCCTTTTCTGTAATTTGTGGATACCGAATTGTTTCGATTGTTTCAATTTTCGGGATGAGCCCTAAGTGGGGCTTATCTCTAACTTTTCAAGTTCTTTTCAACCTTTGGCTTTGGCGACAATGACCAAAGCAGGTCGCAGCACGCGATCAGCGAGCAGGTAACCCTTTTGCAGCACGTTGACGACTGTATTCGGCTCTTGCTCGGCATCGATCATGCTGATCGCCTGATGAAAATGCGGATCGAATTTCTCGCCAACCGGGTTGACCTCGGTCAGCCTTGATTTTTCGAAGGCGGATACCAGCTGTTTGAGCGTCAGCTCGGTACCAGATCTCATGCTTTCGACGCTCGGCGTTTCAGCAGCAAGTGCTGCCTCAAGGCTGTCCTTGACGGCCAGTAACTCGCCGGCAAAGCGCTCAACGGCAAACTTGGATGCCTTGGCAATGTCTTCCTGCGCGCGGCGGCGGACATTTTCGGTCTCGGCCTTGGCACGTAACCAGGCGTCGTGGTGTTCTTCCGCCTTGAGTTCGGCTTGGCGAATCACTTCTTCGAGGCTCGGCGTACTGTCTGCTGTAACCTCGGCAGCTTCAGTTGCGCTGTCTGCGTTTGTTTCAATGGTCGTGTCTTTGTCTTGCACTTGCATGGTTGAAGGTCTCCCGGAAAACTTTTTGTTACATCGGGACGGATTTTTCGATTTCAAGCGCTTTTTCCCGAATTATTTGGTTTTAGGTGATAATTTTGATTGGCTACGCGGTTCTGCTGCTAGGATTCCGATCCTGAGGGGCTCAACGGTACAGGTATGCTGGAGAAAATTGGCAAATACGAGGTGATTCGCGTTCTGGGCAAGGGCGCGACCGCGATCGTCTACCTCGGACGTGACCCGGATACGGGTCGTGATGTGGCTATCAAGCTGATTCGCTTCGGCGAGGATAACGCCGCCATGTCGCGGCGCTTGCGCAAACTGTTTCAGACCGAAGACGCGATTGGCAGGCGCCTGGATCACCCGAATATTGTCAAAATCTACGACGGCGTTGTTGAAGCCGATCAGGCCTATCTCGTCATGGAGTTCATTGAAGGCACCGCGCTGGATCACTATTGCGCGATCAACCGCTTGTTGCCCATGCATCGTGTGATCGGCATCATTTTCAAATGCTGTCTGGCACTTGACCATGCGTTCCGGCAGGGCGTTGTGCACCGCGACATCAAGCCTGCCAATATCCTGATCGACAACGACGACAACCCGAAGATTACTGACTTTGGCCTCGCGCTCAATTTGCACAAGGACATGAACAAGGATTCAACCTTCGTCATGGGCGTCGGATCACCGGCCTACATGTCGCCGGAGCAGATCAAGAATTACCCGCTCAATCAGAAGACCGATCTTTATTCGCTTGGTGTGCTCTTGTTTCAACTGCTGACCGGGCGTTTGCCGTTTCGCGCCACCAATCAAGGCGCATTGGTTTACAAGATCGTCAATGCCGATACGCCGTCGGTGTGTGCGCTGAATCCCAATCTGCCGGCCGGGCTTGATCCGATCATCAAGAAGGCCCTGGAAAAGGATCTTTACAGTCGCTATCGCAATGGTGCCGAGTTCGCCAAGGATCTGTCGACCGTCAGGTATCAGATGTTCGAGGAAGACTCCACCGCGCAGGATATGTCGCATTTTGAAAAGTTGCGCGGGTTGGCGTTCTTCACCGAATTTGAAGACATCGAACTGTGGGAAGTCCTGCGCATCAGTGTCTGGCGCGAGGTGTCCGAAAAGGTTGTCCTTATTCGTGAGGGTGATAACAATCGTATTTTTGGCGTGATCATCAAAGGCTTTGTCGAGGTCTCGGTTGAAGGCAAGTCCATCTGTCGCCTGGGGGCGGGCGAACTGGTTGGCGAGATGGCCTATCTGCACCCGAGCGACACCAAGCGTTCGTCAACCGTCGTTACACTGGAATCGACACTGTTCCTGGAAATCAACAGTGCGGCGCTCGACCTCAGTTCGGACGAGGTTCTGGATCGCTTCAACAAAACGCTGATTGCCAAGGTGATCACTCGTTTGCGCGGGGCCAACAAGGCATTGGCCAAACTTGGCATGCCAGCGGTTCGTGGCAGCAGCGCCGCCTGTGACCTGGAACTGGCACCGCCCTGATCGTCTGTCCTTGTTTCAGACCTTGAATCGGCTGACCGTCGTTTGCAGGAATTGAGCCAGCTCATCCAGTGTCTGTGCGGCAGTCGATGTTTGTGCGACAGCGACATTGTTCTGTTCCGCCATGCCGGATATTGCCTCGATGCTTTCCAGAACTTCGTGACTGACCCGGCGTTGTTCGTCGGTCGCCAGGGCGATGGCGTCCAGGCCGTGACCAACCTCGAATACGGAACCGTGTTCTGCTTGCAAGACGCTGGCTACGCCCTTGACGGCCTTCTGGCTGGAGGCAATGTGTTCCAGTCCTTCATTTATGGCTTTCCGTACCTTGTCCGATTGGGACGTCAAGGTCCCGGCGATGGCGTCGATCTCATTGGCCGAGCGGGCTGATTGTTCGGCCAGCTTGCGTACTTCGTCGGCAACGACGGCGAATCCGCGACCCGCTTCGCCTGCACGGGCGGCTTCGATCGCGGCATTCAGCGCCAGCAGGTTGGTCTGGTCGGCAATTTCCTTGACCTGCTGCGTAATAGCCGTGATTGCCTCCGTGTCCTTGACGAACTCGGTGATCGACGATGACATCAAATTTACAGCTTTTTCAGCGTTGTTCATTTCTTTACCGAGTTCTTCAAGCTCTCGATTTCCTTCTTCGGCGCGTTGAAGGCCTTCCCGGGATTGTCGGTGAACGAGTTTCGTGCTCTGTGAGATAGAGTCGATGCTTCTGACCATATTCTCGACGGCAGCCGCCGCCTGGACAGATTTCTCGCTTTGCATCTGGGAGCCGGAGGCAACCCGCTGAGCAGAGGTGGAGAGATCCTGAGACTGCGAAGATACTTTGGTCGCAGATTCCCTGACTTGTTGAATGAGGCGGCAGAAGTTCTCCATCATTTCATTGAAACTGTTGGCAGTCTGGCCGATCTCGTCGTTTCCACGCACCTCAAGGCGTCGGGTCAGATCGCCCTCTCCGTGTGCTATTTCGTTGAGGCTTCCACTCAGATTTTCCAGCGGACGAGTGACTAACTGACGGGTAAACCGGTAGATAACGAAAAGCAATAGAAGACTGACACCCGCCGCGACAAGAGAAATTTTCAGGCGAAAGTTTGCGACTTCACGCTCGACAGTTTCCAGGGAAACTTTCATGCTTACCAGCCCCAGAACGGTTCCTTCCGCGACCTGATGGCACGCGATGCAGTCTTTCCCGAGATAGTTCTTTGAGGCCAATGTCGGGGTAATCACCCGCAGTGTTGGTGTGTTGCCGTCGGTATCTACTTTGGCGTAGGGTTTTGCTTCCTTCATGACGCGTTGTTCAAGCGCGTCAAGCACTCGCGTTGACTTGGTGTCGGGCCCGAAGATGTTTACAACGGCTTCACTTCGAGCAACGTGCAAATCCTTGATGACACTGAGCTGCTTGATCTGATCAAGGAAGACTTCGCGTTGACCGATGGCTCCGGTAATCATCATGCCGGTGAGGCCGGCCATAGTCATTTCATGGATGCTTTGCGCGAAATCCTGCGCCTGTTGGATCGCGGTTTCCCGGCTGACCCGGCTTTGCCAGAAAATCATGCCGGTCCAGGCAACAAGAAGCACAAGCCAGATAGCCGCCGTCAGCCGCACCCAGACCTTCACGTTTCTCATGCTCAGCCCTCCAGCAAAGCAAACTGCGAAAGGCCTGAGCGATTGTTTCGGCGAATTGCTTCAGACCGTCAAATCTACCTGCTGAATGATGCCTGCATCACCATTCTCGTGCAAGAAGATTCCGCTGGACCGAATCTGAGCTTGCAGGGCGTTGTTGCTGTCCTTGATATCAAATGGCGTCGCGATTCTGGCGAGACTCAGTGCGCCGACGTTGGCCTGTTTGAGCGTTGCAAGCTGATCGCTGCCAGAAGCGTTCTTGGTCCAGACACGTAATTGCGCATAGGCTGCGTCGTTTTCGTCGATCCAGCCATTGTGGTCGGAATCGAGCGCGGAGAGTTCGGCAAAACCATCGCCACTGTTCGCTCCAAACAACTCCGATCCGTTGTTGATATTTCCGTCGCCATTTTTATCGAGGGCCAGGAAGCCGCTGCCACCAGCGACGAAATTGATGTTTTCGGTTTTTCCGTCGGAGTTGAGGTCGAACTTGAAGCGCTGGCTGGTCAGTTGCGCCGAGCTGCCGTTGAAATTGAGTACCAGTGGGTCTTTGGTTTGGCGGGCGGTGCCAAAGTTGATGCTGACGCTGGATTCCTCGTGGTAGCTGCGCGACATCGATAGCGAGAGCGAGAAGCTGATTTCCTTGCCATCTTCCGTGCGGACGACTCCGGACGCTTCGAAACTGGTTTGCTCGGTTTCGGTATAAGACTCCTGGCGCGTGTATTCACCGCCAAACCCAGCGGCTTGCGGGGCGGCTTGTGCTGGAACAGACTGATTCGGGTTCTGCACGGCGGGTGCTGGCGTGTCGGTCTGCAATTCGCTGGCGTCAAAGACTTTGACGTCCTCGCCGGTCAGCATGGCGATCATGGAGCGGATCAGGCGTAGCATCGGATCGTTTTCGGCGGCATCCATACCGCGCTGGATGGCACTCGCTTCGCTGGATTGCGCGGCCTTGCCGGCGTCCGAAATTTGTACTGTGTCAGGTGCGCGCGGGCGACTGCGCTGGCTGCCTTCGTTTTCGGCGCGTCGATTGCCGCCCCAACTGCGTAGTGATTCGCGGATCGTGTGTTCTTGCTGCTTGACGTGGCTTGAATCCATTTGCAGCGCGGCGCTAGCGATTTTCATGGTGACTCCCTTCAACTTCCGGTAACTCCCTGAGAAGGGTTAACGGCCATGTGAAGCGATCACTTGAGGACTGTTTTATTACTGGCGAGCGCCGAGTGCTTTTGCTCGCAGGGCGCTGGTTTCGAGAGTCGCTGCATCAAGTGCATTTTGCGTCGGCCAGCCTTGCAGGTGTGTTTCGACCAGGTTGGCCAGCGCGTGAATCCAGTCATCACGCTCGTTCAGGCAGGGAATGTACTGGTACTCCTTGCCACCGGCCTGAAGGAACTCGGTCTTGCCTTCCATGGCGATTTCTTCGAGTGTTTCCAGGCAGTCTGCGGGGAAACCGGGGCAGATGATGTCGACGCGCTGTACGCCCTGTTTGCCGAGCGCCTTCAGCGTGGGAGCGGTGTAGGGTTGCAGCCATTCGGCGCGGCCGAAACGTGACTGGAAGCAGATCTGGTACTGGTCTGCGCCGAGGTTCAGGGCTTCAGCCAGTAGCCGTCCGGTCTTGTGGCACTCACAGTGGTAGGGGTCGCCCTTGTCGAGGGTGTAGCGGGGGACGCCGTGGAAGCTCATGATCAGCCGATACGATGCAGATGGGCGGCCATTGGCCATCCAGTGTGCACGAACGCTGGCGGCCAGCGCTTCGATGTAACCGGAGTGATCGGCGAAGCTGCGCAAGGCGCGGATTTCCGGCTGGTTACGCAGTGACTGCGCCCAGCGATAAGCCGCGTCAAACGCAGTCGCGGTTGTACTTGATGAATACTGCGGATAGAGCGGCAGCAGCAGGATGCGCGTGCAGCCTT
>JAIFNM010000130.1 GCA_020047725.1 Betaproteobacteria bacterium | reverse complement strand
TGAGGCATTTTTGCGACTGTTGGAACAGTGAATCTTGCGCTCTCACCCACGAAGCAATACGTCAATTAATTCATAGATAATATTGCAAATCTCGAGATAAAAGCAATTATCGGCAATAAATTAAAAATTAATCAATTGATCAATTGTTGTGAAATGAGTTGATCAAATCGTAATTTTTCAGCACTTCGCGAGTGCCGTATATTTCATTATTTTACGTAAAAACAACAACTTAATGATGTGGCACGGTCCTTGAGTAAGGAACTGCCAAGACGCAGCAAACACGACACCGTCACCCGGAGGAAATCAGCATGACGCAGCGTGAGACTCATCCCCCTGAAACAACGTTCGATGCGACTCGACGATATGTGCGTGTTTGTGAGCAACGGCCGGATGGCTTCATCGAGTTCGAGTTTGCTATCGGTGACCCGGCTCTTTGCGTCGAGTTGATGCTGAAAGATAAGGATTTTCATGAATTTTGTCTGACCAACGACGTCATCGTCCTTGACGCCGCGGAGTCAGGTCAGGGCGATTGGGCCGCGCGCTTGAACAAGGCGTCCCGGCAGGAAAGTGAAGGCACGGTTTAACCATCCCGCTTGCGGGAACAACGAGAGGAGACAAGCATGGAAATTGATCTGCGCACGGTAGCCATCAAACCGTTGCGACATACCTTTGACAACATCGCGCGGCGTTTTGGCGACAAGCCAGCCAGCCGGTATCAGGAAGGAACCTACGACATCCAGCAGACGGATATCTTCCACTACCGCCCGATGTGGGAGCCCGAACTGCAACTTTTCGACAAACGCCGGACCAAGGTCGAAATGAAGGACTGGTATGCGTTGAAAGACCCGCGCCAGTTCTACTACGGAGCGTGGACGATTGCCCGCTCACGCCAGCAGGAAGCGGCTGACTCCTGCTTCGAGATGATCGAGGACAGAGGTCTGGTCGCAATGATCCCGGCTGAGCTGAAACAACTTGCGCTCGATGTGCTGGTGCCGATGCGCCACGTTGAGTGGGGCGCCAACATGGGCAATTCTTACATGGCCGCTTACGGCTATGGCACGGCGATCACACAACCGTGCATCTATCACGCGATGGATCACCTGGCCGTGGCGCAATACCTGACGCGCATTGGTCTGGTGCTCGACGGCCCGGAGGCGCTCGATGCTGCCAAGGATGCCTGGATGACCGCTGCCCTGTGGCAGCCGATGCGTCGCCATGTCGAGAATGTTCTGGTGGTACAGGACTGGTTCGAGATCTTTGTGGCACAGAACCTCGTGCTTGAAGGGCTTACCTATCCACTCCTCTATGACTACCTTGACAGCGAATTTTCTGCAAAGGGCGGTACGGCCATCTCGATGATGACCCGTTTCATGACGGAGTGGGCCACCGAAACCGGCAAGTGGGTGGACGCACAGATCAAGGTCGCCGCGGCCGAGTCGCCAGAGAACATGGTTCTGATCAGCGACTGGCTCAAGCAGTATCGCGCCCCGGTACTTGAAGCGCTTATTCCGATTAGCCAGCGTGCCTTCGGTGATCACGCCGAAAGCGTTCTGGCGGAAGTTACAGCCCAGTTCGACGCCCGTTGCGCCAAGCTCGGCCTCTCCGTTTAGGAAAATGCCATGTCAAAAGTATTTATCGCATTTCAGCGCAATGAAGACACGCGTCCGATCATCGAGGCGGTGCTGGCCGACAACCCGCATGCCGAGGCCATCGAATCACCAGCGATGGTGAAAATCGATGCCGAGGGTAGCCTGGTCATCAAGCGCGAGAGCATCGAGGAGCTGATTGGTCGTTCCTTCGACCTGCAGGAACTTCAGATGAGTCTGATCACCATTTCCGGACACCTGGACGAAGACGACGACCAGTTCAAATTGTCCTGGCTTAATTGATTTAGGAGACAAGCATGGATATGCACGCCACCAAGAAAAAGCTGGGCATCAAGGAAAAATATGCCCACATGACGCGCGGCCTGGACTGGGAAACCAGCTATCAGCCGATGGACAAGGTGTTTCCGCAAGCCACCTTTGAAGGCATCAAGATTCACGACTGGGACAAGTGGGAAGATCCCTTCCGCCTGACCATGGATTCGTACTGGAAGTATCAGGCCGAGAAGGAGCGCAAACTCTATGCGGTGCTTGACGCTTTTGCGCAGAACAACGGTCACCTGGGCCTTACCGATGCGCGCTACCTGAACGCCATCAAGCTGTTCCTGACCGGCATTTCGCCGCTCGAATACGTAGCGCACCGTGGCTTTGCCGCCGCCGGTCGCAACTTCCCGGGCGTTGGCCCGCGCGTCGCCTGCCTGATGCAGTCGGTCGACGAGATGCGCCATGCCCAGACGCAGATTCATGCGTTGTCGAATTACAACAAGCACTACGACGGCTTCCACGACTTCAAGCACATGCTTGAACGGGTCTGGTACCTCTCGGTGCCCAAGTCCTTCTTTGACGACGCCTTCAGCGCTGGTCCGTTCGAATACATGATCGCCATCGGCTTCTCGTTCGAATATGTGTTGACCAACCTGCTGTTCGTACCCTTCATGTCCGGTGCGGCGTACAACGGTGACATGGCAACGGTGACCTTTGGTTTCTCGGCGCAATCCGACGAAGCGCGGCACATGACGCTGGGTCTGGAGTGCATCAAGTTCATGCTCGAACAGGACCCGGATAACCTGCCGATCGTGCAGAAGTGGATCGACAAGTGGGCATGGCGCGGCGTGCGCGTGCTGACTCTGGTGGCGATGATGATGGATTACATGCTGCCGAAGCGCGTAATGAGCTGGAAAGAAGCCTGGGAGATCTATTTCGAGCAGAACGGAGGTGCTCTATTCGCCGATTTGGCGCGCTATGGCATCACCATGCCGGAGTGCCTCAAGCAGTGTTCGATCGACAAGGAGCACATCGGCCATCAGGCATGGGCAACCTTCTACCAATACGGCGGCGCGGCAGCCTTCCACACCTGGATGCCGAGCGATGACGAAATGGACTGGTTGTCGGCCAAGTATCCGAACACCTTCGACAAGTATTACCGGGCGCGTTTCACCCATTGGCGCGATGAGGCTGAAAAGGGCAACCGTTTCTACAGCAACACGCTGCCGATGCTCTGCCAGGTCTGCCAGATTCCGATGCTGTTCACCGAACCGGATGATCCGACCACGATTTGCTACCGCGAATCGGACTACGACGGCGAGAAGTATCACACCTGCTCGGATGGCTGTAAGCACATCTTTGACAATGAGCCGCAAAAGTACATCCAGGCCTGGTTGCCGGTGCATCAGATCTATCAGGGCAACTGCTTCCCGGAAGGCACCGATCCGACGGTTGAAGGCTTCGACCCGCTGGCCAAGGTGCTCGAGTGGTACCACTTCGACAACGGCCACGACAACCTTGATTTCGAAGGCTCGCGTGACCAGGCCAACTTCGCGGCATGGCGCGGCATGGCGACCAAGAACACCTGACGATAAACCGCATTCAACACGGAGGCCACAGAGACACAGAGACCACGGAGAACGGCAAAAGAGTTTTTCAAGTGTATGAAAGCGAAAGGAATTCGCTCTTCTCTGTGCCCTCTGTGTCTCCGTGCTCTCCGTGTCGGGAGCGGTTTCAAAACGCAATTCAAGGAGACTGAAATGGCAGTTCAAGCACTCAAGGATTACAACTTTCCATCCGCCGATTCGCAGGACAAGTTTCACGGCGGTCAATTGCTTTACGTCGGCTGGGATGACCACCTGATGTTCTGCGCCCCGTTCGCCTTCTGCCTGCCGCCCAGCATGCCATTCAGCGAACTTTGCGAAAAGGTTCTGCCGAACTCGTTTGGCTATCACCCGGAATGGGCCAAAGTCGATTTCAAGGCCGCCACGTGGCTTAAATCCGGCCAGCCATGGCAGCCGGACATGAGCAAAACGCTGGCCGAACAGGGTCTTAAGCACAAGGATATCCTGCGTCTGAAAACCCCTGGCCTGAAGGGCCTCGCTGGCAGCAGTTCGTAAGCCGGAGGCGTCATGAGTTACGAGCTAACCATTGAACCTCTCGGTCATACGATCGAAGTCGAAGACGGGCAAACCATTCTTGATGCGGCCCTGCGTGCGGGAATCTACCTGCCACACGCTTGCTGTCACGGCCTGTGCGCCACCTGCAAGGTGCAAGTGGTGGATGGAGAAGTGGATCACGGTGAGGCGTCCACCTTTGCCCTGATGGACTTCGAGCGCGAGGAAGGCAAGACCCTGGCCTGTTGCGCACGTCTGGAATGCGACACGGTAATCGAAGCCGAGATCGACGAGGATCCCGACGCCGAAAACCTGCCTGTCGAAGACTACGTCGGTGAGGTGGTTCGCATCGAAGCCCTGACGCCGACCATACGCGGGATCTGGTTGAAACTGGACCGGCCGATGCATTTCCAGGCCGGCCAGTACACCAACCTCGAGGTCGCCGCTGTTGGCGGCCAGTCGCGGGCCTTCTCACTGGCCAGTCCACCCCAGCAGTCCGATGTCGTTGAATTGAACGTGCGTATCGTACCTGGCGGTCAGGTCACCACCTGGCTGCACGAAAACCTGAAGGTCGGCGAAGCGTTGAAGCTGTCAGGCCCCTATGGCCGCTTTTTCGTGAAGAAATCAGCCAATGTGCCGCTGATCTTCATGGCTGGCGGTTCCGGCTTGTCCAGCCCGAAGTCGATGATTGAGGATCTGCTGAACGACGGCTGTGAGCTGCCGATGACCTTGATCTACGGTCAGAGAAGCCAGGCTGAGTTGTACTACCACGCCGAGTTCTGGGCGCTGGCGGCCAAGCATGCCAACTTTAACTATGTGCCTACGCTGTCGCACGAACCGGAGGGGTCGGACTGGAACGGTGCGCGCGGTTTTGTGCACGAAGCGGCAAAAGCCCATTTCAACAATGACTTTCGTGGCCACAAGGCCTACCTCTGCGGTCCTCCCGCAATGATAGAAGCCTGTATCTCGACCCTGATGCAGGGCCGGCTGTTCGAACGGGATATCTACATGGAGAAATTCTTCTCCGCGGCAGATGCCTCTCAGCAACTCAAGAGTCCGCTGTTCAAGAACATTTAGTCGTGACAGGGAGATGGACGTGATCTATTACACCGTGGTGATCGAGGAAACCGGAGAAAGTTTTCGCTGCTCGCCGCAAGAATCGCTTTTGATCGGCATGGAACGCCTTGGCAAAAAGGGGATTCCGGTTGGCTGTCGCGGGGGGGGCTGCGGGGTATGCAAGGTGGAAATCACCGAAGGCACCTACCAGAAACGGGTAATGAGTCGCGACTATGTGAGCGTTGAAGATGAAGCCGCGGGGCGTGTCTTGGCCTGCCGCGTCAAGCCTACGAGCGACATCCGCATCAAGGTGCTCGGGAAAATGTGCAAGAACGTCTGCCGAACGCCAGTCGCGCCTTCAGCAAGCGTTCCGCAGGGAGCCAGCTGATGTTGCTGGTCGCTCATTTCTCTTCAAGCATCTCCGGCAGTGCCTGCAGTGAGCGGAAGGTCGACAGAATGTGTTCGGTCATGACAGAACAGGCCTTGTCGGCATCGCGCGCCATGGTGGCATCAAAGATTCCTTGGTGCTCGGCATGAACATCACGGGGAATCGGGTGCAGATAGAGCGACAGGCGACGATAGCGCTCGGCCTGATGGTAGAGGATGGAAATGAAATGCTTTATCCAGCGCGAGGGGCAGGCAGAAATCAGAACCTCATGGAAGATGCGGTTTCTTTCCTCCCACTCATCGCGTTCCGCCGAGTCGGCAAGTCTTTCTTCGGCTTTCGACAAGAGATGGAAGGCCGCCAGAAGTTGCCCTTCCCAGGCTTCGTCACCCAGTGCGATGGATTGGCGCAAGGCCTCGTTCTCGAGCATTACCCGAGTCTTGGTGATGTCCTCGAAATCTTCGAGCGAGACGGGCGCGACGCGAAAGCCACGTTGCCCTTGGTTGATAACGAGCGAATCCGAAATGAGCAGCGAGAGCGCCTCGCGCAGCGTGCCTGCGCCCACGCCGTAGTTGTCCTTGAGGTGCTCGACTCGAAGCTTCGCGCCGGGGACCAGCAGCCCCTCGACGATGTCTCGATGCAGTCTGCGGTAGGCCGCCTCGACGAGGGTTTTGGCTTCAGGGTGAGTTGACTTGGCTTTTGGTGTGCTGCTCGGCATGGAAAATCGGCCTGAGTTGGTTTGGAAAATGGTTGGATAGGGTTGGAAATATTTCGCATAGTACCTTGAGAGATAAATTTTATACAAATCTTTTAAATCTCGAGAATTTAAGTTGACATCGAGATTAATAAGAAATATCGTTGTGTGCATCAGAGCGCGAAAACTCCTGAAAGAGATTTCAGGGATCTTTTAACCACCAGATGGAAAGAGGAGAGGAATAACTATGGCAATGACAGGTGTTTTACGTCCAGGGCATGCCCAAATTCGGGTGCTCGATATGGAAGAGAGTGTCAATTTCTACACCAACGTACTTGGCTTGCTGGAAACTGGCCGCGATACCCAGGGCCGGGTGTATTTCAAAGCCTGGGATGAACGCGATCACAACAGCGTTGTGCTGCGTCAGGCCGATCGAGCAGGAATGGATTTTTTCGCGTTCAAGGT
>JAIFNM010000155.1 GCA_020047725.1 Betaproteobacteria bacterium | reverse complement strand
CAGGCCAGCGGAGAAATTGAACCCTTAGACTGCTGCTTCCTGGTGAACACCGATTTCACCTTAACCCAGACATCCTTGCCAAGTAAGGCAACTGCTGCGAGGAATGCAATCTCTCCGACGTTCACGAACGGTAACGCCGCGATAGCCGCCCATACAACGACAGGTAGGTTTTAGAGTGCGTACCCCATGACCTTTCTCAATGTTGATTACACTCCGATTGAGATGCTGCACATCGGGCTTTGCGGTGAACGACTGGAAGCGACTCCCCTGTCCCGAGATTGCAACGAGAAGAAAAGAGGTAGAGTCGATTTTTGGTCAAGTGCAACTTTGGCTACCTCTATTCCAAAAAAATGCCAGCCGTGTTTCGGCCGGCATTCGTTCGGTCACCCGCGATTTATGCTCTCGCTAGCGGCGTACAACGGCCGTACCCGGCTCATATTCGGCTGCCTTCAGCGGACTGTTGGCGGCAAGATAGGCGCGCAACACATCGGCATCGACAAAGCCCGTATTCACGAAACTCGGCTTGTCAGAGACCCGGGGATATCCATCGCCACCCGCAGCCGTGAAGTTGTTGAGCGTCATGCTGTAGGCTTTGGCCGGATCGAGCGCCACGCCGCGGATTTTTACATTACTGACCACGCCACCCGCGATTTCCATCTCGATGCCGGCAAATTGGGGGAAGGCACCTGAACCGGGCGTCATCTTGGCGGCGACGGCGAGGTAGTCCATCAACTCCTTGCCGCTCAGTCCAACAGTGCAAACCGTATTTCCGAACGGCTGAACCTTGAGCACATCCTTGTAGGTCACCTTCCCTGCCGCAATTGAATCACGCACGCCACCGGAGTTGAGCAAGGCGAAGTCGGCCTTGGTCTTTTCCATCATTGCGCGGCCGATCAGCACACCCAGATTGGTCAGTTTGCTGCGCACAATATCGCGCCCGCCTTCAAGGCGAGCTTCCGTGAAGCCCACCTGGACGCCGAGTTTCTCCTGACCGACCTGCTGGAACGGAGTGAGCAGTGTCAGCATGTCCTTGTTCTCGGCGATTTCGCTGGTGTAGTTAACGAAGGTAGTTTTCCCGTCCGCCGCTTTGACCTGCTTCTTGAGATTGACCGGGATCAGCGCGTACTTGACCAGCTTGAACTCACCGTTCCGATACTCGAAATCGGCACGTCCGACATACTTGCCCCATTCATGCGCCTGCACGATCCACGCACCATTCTGGCGATCGGGCTGACACGGTGCCCCCGGCACATAGGCTTGATCCAGCACATTCTCCGCCTTCATGCAGACGGGGTTCTGGGTGTGACCGCCGACAACAAGGTCAATGCCGGGAACGGCACGCGCCATTTCGACATCGCCCTCGGCCTGCGTTCCGTGCCGACCGTCTTCGTAATGCCCCATGTGCGTTGCGGCAATCACGACATCTGCCTTGCTGCGCAACTCGGGCACCAGTTTCTTCGCTTCCGCAACTGCGCCACGAAACTCGAGTTGCCCGACGTTGTCCGGATGCGCAAGCTTTCGCGTATCCTCAGTGGTCAGTCCCATCACGGCGACCTTCAGCCCGCCGAGGTCGAACACTTTGTGGGAATCGAACATCCGCCGTCCGTTTTGGTAAATATTGGCCGACAGCATCGGGAACTGAGCCAAGTCGCGCTGCATCTTGAGCACCGACAGGGGTTTGTCAAATTCGTGATTGCCGACGGCCATGGCCTGATAGCCAAGCATGTTCATGCCCTTGAAGTCGGGCACGGCATCCTGCATGTCGGACTCGGGAACGCCGGTATTGACGTCGCCGCCGTCAAGCAGCAGGCTTTGCCCGCCGTTAGCAGCCACCTCGCGGCGAATCTCATCGACCAAGGTCTTGCGCGCGGCCATGCCGTATTCGCCGTCGCTGTTTTTCCAGTAGCGACCGTGATGATCGTTGGTATGCAGCACAGTCAGACGATAGGTCTTGTCCTTTTCTGCCCCTTGATAGGGCACCAGCGCGCAGCCAGCCAGCGCGACAACTACACTCAATGACAGACACAGCCGATTCAACTTCAGGTTCATGGAGTTTCCCTTCAATGCTTGGATTCGGAGAATTCGGCGCGGGTGATCATGCTCATCAATCTGGACCGCTCGCACTGCCGCCTTGAGGCCATAGCCATAACTGGCAAACCCTAAGAAATTATACGGACATTTAAAATTCCGGGTGTATTCCGATCGAGCCAGGACCAATAAATTCGACCAGCCTGCAGCCCAATAAAGACGCCATTCTTCAAGCATTTTTGGCGTGCAGATCAATGCCCATGGGCTTCTTCGATAAGGGCGGCCCAGAAGAACGGGTGGAGACCCTTGCCGAAACAAGGCCTCATGCAATTCAGCCAATCTATCGCTGCTTGTGGCAGATTTTGTAAGGTTAACGTTCGGGTGAGTTTCTAAGATGCGTCCATCCAATCTTTCAAGCCGAACACTGCACAATGGACCTCTTCGTAGCCGCCGTCGATCTGGGAGCCTCAAGTGGCCGCGTGTTGCTGGCCCGCCATGATGCTGGTCGGAACACGCTGGGCATTGAAGAGATCCATCGCTTCGAGAACGGATTTGTGCATCGCGACAGCCACGATTGCTGGGATATCGACGATCTGGTCGCACAGATCAACATTGGACTTGAGCGAATCATTGACCGTGGTATCACGCTTACGTCAGTGGGCGTAGATACCTGGGGCGTCGACTTCGTGCTGCTCGATGCTAAAGGCAATCTGCTCGGCCAAGCCGTGGCCTATCGCGATCACCGCACCGACGGGGTCATGGACGAAGTCGCCAGGATCATTCCGCGCGCCGAGTTGTACGCCCGTACCGGTATTGCCTTCATGCAGTTCAACACCATTTACCAGCTGGTCGCCCTCAAGCGTGAAAATCCGGATTGGTTGCCGCGCGCGCAGACCTTGCTTCTGACAGCCGACTATCTGCACTATCGCCTGTGCGGTGCCAAATCATGTGAATACACCAACGCCAGCACCAGTCAGTTGCTCTCGCTCAAGTCCAACACCTGGGATTTCGATCTGATTAAAAAAATCGGCCTGCCGACTCACTGGTTCCCACCCTTGAACCAGCCAGGCAGCGAAATCGGCGGCTGGGTGTCGCGCAGCGGTCAATGGGTCAAGGTCATCACCCCGGCCACCCACGACACCGCCTCGGCCGTGATCGCCGCACCGCTGGAAGATGAATTCACCGTTTACATCAGTTCCGGAACCTGGTCGCTGATGGGCATCGAAAGCCTCGTGCCGTATAACGATGCGCGTGCCCTGGCCGCGAACTTCACCAACGAAGGCGGTGCCGATGGCACCTACCGCGTGCTCAAGAACATCATGGGCCTGTGGCTGATCCAGCGCGTGCGCGACGCCTTCCCGACATTCTCGTTTGCCGACCTGGCCGCGCAGGCCGAAAACGCCGAACCCTTCACCTACCTGATCAACCCCAACGACGACCGCTTCCTGAACCCGCCGTCGATGCTTGAGGCGATCCAGGAATTCTGCGATGAAACCGGGCAGGGCCAACCGCAGGATGCCGGCGCCGTCGCGCGCTGCGTATTCGAAAGCCTGGCTTTCCTCTATCGCCGCACGCTGGATGAACTCACGACGATCACGGGTCAGCACTACACCCAGATCCAGATCGTCGGTGGCGGCTGCAAAAACGAATTTCTCAACCAGTTGTGCGCGGACTTCTGCCAGTTGCCGGTGCATACCGGCCCGGTTGAAGCCTCCGCCCTGGGCAACATCACCTGCCAGTTGCGCGCCCTCGGCCTGCTGGCAGACCGTACCGCCATTCGCCAGTTGATCCGCAAGGAATTCTCGGGGCAGACCGTTCTGCCGCGTACAAAAAACGCCAGGGCCGCCGATCAGCACTGGCAGCGGTTCCAGAATCTTTGCCAGCACGTCCCCGCCGAGCAACACACCACAATGGAAGGAGCCGCAACATGAGCAACACCACCCTCGTCGCCTACACCGAAGCCAAGGCGCGCTATGCACAGACCGGTATCGATACCGACGCCGTTCTCAAGGCGCTCGACGCCATCCCGGTTTCAATGCATTGCTGGCAGGGTGACGATGTCGCCGGTTTCGAATTCCCCGATTCTGCGCTGAACGGCGGCATCCAGACCACTGGCAATTACCCCGGCAAGGCACGTAACGCCGAACAACTGCGCCGCGATGCCGACATGGCCATGTCGCTGATCCCGGGCAAGAAACGTTTCAACCTTCACGCGATTTACCTGGATACCGAAGAAAAAGTTGCACGTGACAAGATCGAACCGAAGCACTTCACGCGCTGGATCGAGTGGGCGAAGGAACGCGACATCGGACTGGATTTCAACCCGAGCTGCTTCTCGCATCCGAATTTCGTCGACGGCATGACGCTGGCGCATCCGGACCCGGTCATCCGCAAATTCTGGATCGATCACTGCATCGCCTGCCGCCGCATTTCGGACTCCTTCGGCGAGGCACTCGGAACCCCGGCGCAAATGAACGTGTGGGTGCCTGACGGCATGAAGGACATGCCCGCCGACCGCCTCGCGCCGCGCCTGCGCTTGCTCGACGCGCTGGATCAGATCGTCAACGCGGATGTGCCGAACAAGCATCACGTCGTTGCTGTTGAAGGCAAGCTGTTCGGCATCGGCGCTGAAAGCTACACCGTCGGCTCCAACGAGTTCTACATGGCTTATGCCGTTTCCCGCAAGACTGCGCTTTGCCTCGACGCCGGCCACTTTCACCCGACCGAGATCGTCTCCGACAAGATCTCGGCGATCATTCCCTTCGTCGACAACATCTTGCTGCACGTCACCCGTTCAGTGCGCTGGGACAGTGACCACGTGGTCCTGCTCGACGACGAAACTCAGGCCATTGCCAACGAAATCGTGCGCAACAAGCTGGAAAAGAAGGTGCATATCGGCCTCGATTTCTTCGATGCCTCGATCAACCGCATTGCCGCCTGGGTGATCGGAACGCGCAACATGAAGAAGGCTCTGCTGCGTTCATTGCTCGACCCGACGGAAACGCTGCGCAAGGCCGAAGATGCCATGGACTACACCACGCGTCTGGCGCTGATGGAAGAACAGAAGAGCATGCCGTGGAGCGCGGTTTGGGATCACTACTGTGAAAAGGCCGGCGTCGGCGTCGGGGCTGACTGGCTGAAGACCGTCAAGCACTATGAAGCCGAGGTTTTGTCGGCCCGGAACTAGGACTCAAAGTACATCAGACTGACCTGAAACGAGTGAGCGTCAAGAGGGGATATCTCGTCTCAGGCAGCGTAAGGAAATCGAAGGGGCGCCGTTTCTCACTGGGCACGGCACTCGACGAGCAAAAGCAGACCGGAATCAACGCACGATGTAGCACCGTGTGTTGAAACCGGAGCTCTGCGCAGGAAGGGAAAAACAATGCCCAGTGTTAATCAGGAGCCATAAAATGAAATTTGCCAAGACACTCACCGCAGCAGTTCTAGCAGCAGGCCTCGCTTTTTCCGCACAAGCCGCCGACAAGATGAAAGTTGCCATGGTCGTCAAGACCCTGGGTAACGGCTTCTTTGACGCTGCACACCAAGGTGCTGATGAAGCCGCCAAGCAATTGGGCAACATGGAAATCATCTTCACCGGTCCGGCCAAGGCTACCGCTGAAGGCCAGATCGAACTGATCAACTCGCTGATTGCACAGAAGGTCGACGCCATCGTCATTTCGGCCAACGACCCGGATGCGCTCGTCCCGGCAACCAAGAAAGCCATGGCCCGCGGCATCAAAGTGCTGTCGTTTGACTCGGGCATCGCCAAGGAAGGCCGCTTGTTCAACCTGCTGCCGTCTTCAAATGCACTGATCGGCGAGAAGCTCATCAAGATGACCGTCGAAGCCGTAGGCAAGACCGGTGAAATCGCGATCCTTTCAGCTACTGCGCAGGCGACCAACCAGAATGCCTGGATCGAGGAAGCCAAGAAAGTGCTGACCAAGCCCGAGTACGCCGGCCTGAAGCTGGTTACCGTGGTTTATGGCGATGACCAGACCGACAAGAGCTATCGCGAAGCACAAGGCCTGTTCAAGAGCTACCCGAACCTGAAGGCGATCATTGCCCCGACCACCGTTGGTATTGCCGCTGCATCGAAGGCTGTTGTCGACGGTAATCTCGTTGGCAAGGTGTTCGTCACCGGTCTTGGCCTGCCGTCAGAAATGGCCGGTCACGTGAAGAGCGGCGCAGTCAAATCCTTCGCCATCTGGAACCCGATCGATCTGGGCTATTCCATCACCTACGCCGCACATGAATTTGTCACGGGCAAGGCTGGCAAGACGATTTCCCTGGGTCGCGTCGGTACTGCAACGCCGGATGCCAATGGCGAAGCGCCAATGGCCGAGCCCTTCACCTACGACGCCAGCAACGTCGAGAAATTCGCCAAGTTCTTCTGATCATTACCCCTGCATCGTGGCCTACGCTACGTAGATCACCGACCGCAGGCCTCCGGGCAGATCACGTCCGGACACAATGAATCGACGGGCCAGGGTGATTCCCTGGCCTGTTCGAACTGTACTGACGTAATGACTATCCGGAGCATTCAGCATGCTGGCTCAAGACAATCCCAGCCATCTGCTTTCCT